>DATCBN010000060.1 GCA_036511855.1 Candidatus Eremiobacteraceae bacterium
ACGCGCCGCAATCATCACGGTCGCCACCGCGGCGATCGTGCTGGGCGCATGGTATTTCCTGGAGGCGCCGCTCAACCAGATGTTCGGCTCGACCATCACGCAAGTGCCGGTCACGCAGAAGGTCGTCGCGCTCACATACGATGACGGCCCGAATCCGCCGTTCACGAACCAGATCGTGGACTATTTGCGCAGCGCGCACGTCCACGCGACGTTCTTCCTGGTCGGCAAGGCGGTGCAAGCCCATCCGGAGATCGTACGGACGGAAGTGCGAGACGGTGACGCGATCGGCAATCATACTTGGGATCACGCGCACCTCGTGCTGCTCTCGCAAAAGCATGTGGAGCGCGAGATCGACGATGCCGAAGCGGCGATCGTGACTGCGACCGGCGTTCACCCAACGCTCTTTAGGCCCCCGTTCGGCGCGCGCGATTTCCTCGTGCTGCGCGTCGCGCACGACCGCGGCTACAAGGTGGTCATGTGGTCGGTGCCACTGCCGTCCGATTGGACGAATCCGCCTCCTGCGCTCATCGCCCAACGCGTCTTGAAAAATGTCAAGAACGGCAGCATCATCGTGCTGCACGACGGAAACAAAGGCATGTACGGCAACCGGTCAAGCACGGTGGCTGCGACCAAGCTCATCGTGAAAGTGCTGCTCAACGAAGGCTATCGCTTTGTCACGGTCCCGGAGCTCATCAGGTTAGGGTACGATCACGAGTCGGTGCCGGAAGGGCCGCGCGAAGGCGAAGGCATGCCGTGACGGATCAGGCGTAGCGTCGGCCGTTCCATTCGATCCAACCACCCCGATGCCAGCCGGGGCCGGGCCAGTGATGCGTGTCGTGCACGATGGCTCCGGCGCGCGCGGGGATGAGCTGTCCGGCGACGACGATGTTGTCGCCGGCATGGACCGGGATTTCCGGCGCCAGGGCCACATTGTCGACGACGCGCAATTTCAGGCCGTGCGGCGTGACGATGTCGAATGTCTCATGGAGGGCGTGCGTGCGGCGGCCTACGAAAAAAGTGGGCTCGTCTGCGACGGTGCCGGCCACTGCGACATCGGCGATGCGGTGCGCCGCGACCGCAGCGCAAGCCCCGCTGTCGGGATAACGAGTGAAAACATCTGAAAGATCGGCATTGCTCATGCACCCGTAATCCGGCAGGCAAGCGCAGCCGTCAAGCGGAGAGGCGGATTATCGAGGACGGTTCAGCCGCCGGCGTCATCGTCGGGGGGCGCGGCGGGCGGTTGGTCGAGGCGGCCGCAGAGTTCGCGGAAATTGCAGCGCCGGCAGAGCGAGCGATCGTCGGTCATCGGGAATTGATCGATGTCGCCGGCGACGTTGTGCCCGATGTCCGTGAGCCGGGCGCGCACGTCGGTCGTATAGGTGGAGATCATGCGCCGGGCCTCGGCGACCCCTTCGCGCAGGTTGGTGTGGCGCTCGGTCTCACCGGTGGCGAGAAAGACCAAGTGCGCGGTGATGCGTTCGATCGGCGCACCGAGTTTCTCCGACACGAATAGGCCGTACACGGAAAGTTGCGCGATGTTCGCCTTGGCCGCTCTGCCCGTTTTCCAATCGACGATGTGCAGCGTGCCTTGATCGTCTTCGACCACAAGATCCGGCGCGGCATAAACGGTCACGCCGTCGATCGTCATCCTCTTGTCGTCGAAGGACGGCGGATCGACGATGCGCAGACGGCGCTTTGGAACTTCAAACGCGCGCCGCCCGTACGGGCTTGCGGCCAGCCATTGCGCGTAGCCGCCGACTTGTTCGATGGCGATGTCGCTCATCGCGGTGTTCACGCCGGGACCGTAGTAGTCTTCAAAAAGTATGGCGTAGCGTTTGGGCTGACCGAATCGCTCCCAATCACGGTTGCGCGATTCTCGCAACCGCTTGAGCAAGCGCCGTTCGACCTCTTCGCGAATCTGCGCGACGGGGACCGGCGACGGCGCGTCCGCTCGCATGCGCAGCCTCTCGCCGACAACTTCGTGGAAAAGCTCGCCGACGAGCATCGCAACGCTCTTGATCTGCTTCAGCCGATAGGCGAGTGCGGCGTCCTTCGGCGCCGCCGCATCCCATCCGCCCCACGACCCGTAGTACTGCCAGTAGATCTTGCGCGCGCACTGATACAGCATCTGATGACGCGACCAAGACCAGGCGAAATCGTTTGTGATGTCTGCCAAGCTACTCCGGGTCCTCGTCTTCCCAAAGATCGTATTCGTCGGCAAGCATATCGAGCGCGCGTTCGGCATCGGCTTCCGGCACGCACACATACGCTTCGCCGCCGAATATAGAACCTCCCGAAGCCGGTCCGAGCGTGTCGAATGCGAGATCGCCCATCTTAGGGAACGGCTTGGCGTTGATGCCGTTGGCGCGCAGGAAGTCTATCGCGGTGGCGTCTCCGAGATCCGTTTGGGCGAAGACCGCGACATATTCGCCTTCGACGCGCTCGGGGGGATCGATGAGATATCCCATCAAGCTGAAGGACGATTGAAGAACGGCACCTTCACGTCTTCCGGCCGAAAGGAAAAGTACCGCCGGCCCAACTCACCTCGCAATGCGGCGCCGACCGGAATCGCCAGCACATCTGCTTCGAGTAGATTAGCGGCATCGCCGACCGGCACGAAGCGCGCGTCGACGACTGCGGGATCGCGGGGCAGCGGGGTTCCGGGGCCGCCGACCTCTTCGACGAAGAACGTGCAGTTCACGACGTGATAGCCGATCGGGGGATCGATGGATTCGCTGACGTACGCGAGACCAACTGTCCGCACGAGCAGCGATGTCTCCTCGGCGAATTCGCGCACGACCGCTTCTTCAATCGTTTCGCCCGACTCCTGACGTCCGCCGGGGAGCACCCACAATGGATCCGGTTGCCCGTCGTAGACGCACCTGACGAGCAGCAACCGGCCGTCGCGAATCAAGAGGCCGCTGCATAGTTGGACGTTAGAAAGGATTGGCACACGTGCATCGTTCACGGCGCGAGAAGGTAGTCCTCGCGCCGGCGCGGATGCGATGCCGTCTACTGCGAGATGATGACCGTACGCATGCCGTTGCTGTCGTAATGGAAGAAGCAGCCGAACATATAGAATCCCGGCGGCGGCGTGAGATATTGGAGCGATGTCGCGCCGCCATCAAGCGGTCCCGTGCTGAACATCGGCGTGTTGATGACGGTCCCCGCGGGAGATTGCGTGCTCCCACCGTTGAACGGCGATGGCCACGGCGCGCTGTTCTGGGTGGCGTCGCCGAGAAAACTTGCGGTGTGATCGAATCCCGACACGTCGAAATTCTTGAACGTGATCGCTGCGGCAGCCGGTACGGTGACGACCTGCGAATCCGGGTTGAGCGTGCCATTAGACGAGAAGTATCCTAGTACCTGACCATAATTCGGGTCGATGGTAGGCTGCTCTCCCGGACCATTGATGAGATTCATACCGACGAGCTGTGGGGACGGCGTTGGCGTCGGACTGCCGGACGGCGTCGGGGTGGGCGACGGGCTGATCGAGGGCAGCGGTGAGGGCGACGGACCCACCGACGGCGTGGGCGATGCCTTGACGACGTTACGGCTCAACACCGCCTGCGATCCTGCGCACGCTGCGATGGAGGCGGAAAGGCAGAAAAGCATGAGCACGGCGATGGCGCGGATCTGCGGAAACCGCATCGAACACTCTCCTAGCGTTTGGACGGGTGCGGCCGGGCGACGCGGCGCGAACACTAGAATATCTCGTGAGGCGTTAATTTTTCATGAAACGCACGAGTCAATGCCGTAAAAAGTCGGAATCCGCGAGCTGCCTAGCGCAGAACCCAGTGCTGCCACTCCCAGCTCACGGACGTCGCCACCGGCGACAAAAGAAATCCGATAAAGACGGCAAGCGTCATCTGCGCTGCGTTCGTCCAGAATCTTTTCACGGCACGGGGCTCCATAAGCCGAGCGGTGTTCGAGCGTGTGCAATTCGTGGTGACGGGCGTCACACCGCTGGGTAGGACGTCTCAATTTAGCCGCACTAATGGACTCGTTTCGTAGCATATCGGCCTAGCCGTGCCTATGAGCCGGAAAGCCGGAGCTGATCAAACTCACCGGGATCGTGCCGAAGGAGAGCAGCCGGTCGTGAAACGCTTGCAACGCAAATGCATCGCCGAGACGTGATTTCTCCGCCTCGCGCAATTCCATGATCTGCTGCTTTCCGGTAAGGTACGACATCGGCTGCGTCGGCGATTGCGTGTACCGGCGGACCTCGCCGACGGCGTTCGGCCGCTCCAAGTGAGCGACATCGACCAACATCGCCACGGCTTCGTCGAACGACATTCGGCCGGTGTGGAGCTTCACATCGATCACGACGCGGCACGCCCGCCACAGCTGATCCTTCAATTGGAAGAGACGCACTCGCGGATCGTCGGTCATGCCTTCGTCGAGCATCAACTGCTCGCAATAGAGCGCCCAGCCTTCGCAGAAGACGTTGCTGTCGAACAGCCTGCGGATCTCCGACGGCACCTTGTTCGCGCATACGAGCTGCACGTGGTGGCCCGGATACGCTTCGTGGACGTTGGTGAGCAGCATCGCGAAGCGGTTGTGACCGAGCAGAGCCTCGGCGCGCTCGGCCGGCGAAAGTTGGCCGCTGACCGGCGTCACGTAGTATAAACCGTGTTGTTGCACGTCGAACGCGCCGGGCGCCATGTAGGCGGCATACGGTACGGTGGGGCTTAAGAACGCTGGGGTGTCGACGACTTCGAGTTCTTCGCCCGCGGGGATCGTGACAAGCCCACGCTGGGCGACAAACGCGCGCGCTTCGAGCACGCCCTTCCGGTATTCGGCCAGCAACCGGTCTTCGGCCGGGTGATCGACGCGCAATTTCTCGACGAGGTCTACCCAGGTTCCCGCAGGATCGATCCGCCGGGCGAGCGCTTCGAGCGCGGCGATGGTGGAGCGCACCGTCGATTCTCCGAACGCGAGCAGAGATCCGCAATCGTAGGGCAGCAAGTGTTCATCGCGCAACTTGAAATCGAAAAGCTCCTGCCCGATCGCGAACGACATGCCATCGCGCCGCGCATGCGTGTCCTTGAGAAATGAAGCGAAGCGGGTGCATGCGTCTAACGCGCGCTCCAGTGAGGAGCGCATCTGGGGCGAGCCTCCCGCAAGCGGACCGATTTCATCGCGGAAGAATTGCGCCGCGCCTTGCGTCTCTTCGATGGCGATCTCAGTCCAAATGGCTGGAGACATTTTGAGATTGGCGATGCCCGCGTCGAACGCGGCCGGGATCTGCTCGAGTCGCGATTGCAGGGCCGGCAAACGGTCGGCGAGTGGGGCGAAGTCGCGCGCGAGGAGAGAGTATACTCCGTTGACGGCCGCGTCGGCGTACAGCGACGGCTCGTGACGGTGCGGCGCGACCGCCTCGATCTCGCGCGCTTCGGTTTCGAAGCGAGCCACGAGAAGACGGTGGTCGATCCGGTCGGCCGGCGACAATTCGCTGACATTCCAGGCCGCGAGGCCGCGGATGTTCGCGCGTGCCCGGCGTGCTGTGTCCGCGAAACCGTCGGCGCTGAGATCGGGCATGTCGCCGTCGTAGTCGTGCAGCCCGGCCCAGGTCGCATCGATCGGGCTGTGGCGCAACTCGTCGAGCATCATCGCACGGGCAGCGCGGACGAACGCGGCATTGGAGCCGGCGCCGGCGTTATCTTGTTGCATCGCTAGAGCCGTCGTTCTTCGGGGTCTCGGTGCAGGCCTCGGACCGCCTTATCCCGTGATGTGGAACGAAAATAAGCCTTGCAATCGAACATACGTTCGACTATACTTGACCTCCCCAGGTGTTGGTCCCATCGCTTTTTGGTGTTTCTCGGTGCATAGCACGTCGGTCGCCGAACTCCGCTCGCTCATCGAACGCCGATGGCACGGTGCCACCGCGCGCGTGGGGGCGGCGCCGGTCGCCGGCGCCTTCACGGGCGATCCAACACTTGATGCTGCGCTCGGTTCAAGCGGCATCCCACGCGGACGCATGGCCGAGCTGTTCGGCGCGCCATCGTCCGGCAAGACCACCCTAGCGTTCGCCCTTCTCGCCGCCTGCACACGCGCGGGCGAGATCGTGGCCTGGGTGGACGCTTCGCACGCGTTCTTCGCACCGGCCGCCGCGGCTGCGGGCATCGATCTGCGGCGTTTGCTGGTCGTGCGGCCCGCCGGCGCCGCTGCGATGCGGCGCGCCGTGGATGCGCTCGTGCGCGGCGGTGCGTGTGCGATGGTCGCGCTCGATTGCGCCGGCTTGAACGATGCGCTGCTCGCGCATCACTGCGCGCGGCTCGTGGCGCAGGCGGAAAAGACGGGCACCGTGCTCTTAGTGCTGTCCGGCGGCGACGTGCCCGCTGTCGCGTCGTTCGCGAGCGTGCGTCTGCGCGCGGAAGGACTCGTGCCGCGCTGGCAGGCGGGCAGCGCGGGCTCCGGCAGGCTCGCAGGCTGCGCCGTTTCCGTCACCGTGGCGAAGTCGCGCACCGCCGCGCCTGGGAAGCGCGTGCGCGTTGAGACGCGCATGCCCGATGTCGCGGGCACGTTCCTCGTCGAAACGCCCGGCCCGCTCCAATCCGACGAAATGGAAATGGACGCACAGCATGATCGCTCCTTCGTCATCGCATGACCGTGCGGCACGCATCGCGTGCCTCATCATCCCGCGCTTTTCGGTCGACGTCTGTCTGCGTCTGCATCCAAGTCTGCGCGACAAACCGATCGCGGTCGCCGAAGGCGCGCAGCGGCGCGAAATCGCTTGTGCGTCGGCCGATGCCGTCGGCGTGCACGCCGGCATGACGCCGAAGCAAGCACGCGCGGCGTGTCCGAACCTCGCGGTCATCGCGCGCGATTTCGCCGCCGAACGGGCGGCGGGTGAAGAGCTGCTCGATGCTTTGGAGACCTGCAGCCCGGATGTGGAAGGCGCCGCGCCCGGACTCTACTTCTTCGATGCAAACGGTCTGCCGGCAGGCGAAGCAGCCGCGCTGGGCGCGGCGGTCGCGTTGGCCGATACCCTCGGCTACGCAGGCGCCGTGGCCGCCGCAGCCGACGGCAAGTTCGCCGCGCGCTGCGCCGCGCTCGTCGCCGGCGTCGGCATCAGCGTCGTGCCGCCCGGCGGCAACGCCGCATTTTTAGCGGCCCTGCCCGTTTCGCTGCTGCCCCTCGCGCCCGGTGATGGCGAGCGATTCGATCTTCTCGGTCTGCGCACGCTCGGCAGCATCGCCGCATTGCCCACCGCGCCGTTGGCCGCGCGCTTCGGCGAACGCGCCCGCGCATACGCGCGTCTGGCGCGCGGCGACGACCGCGAATTGCTCCGCCCGCGCCGGGTGCAAGAACCATACGAAGAACGCATCGCGTTCGACGGCGTAGTCGATCGTCTCGAAGCGCTGTTCTTCGCGCTGCGCGGCTGCATCGCCGCCGTCACTACGCGCTTGGCCGGCGCGGCGCAGGTCTGCGACCGCGTCGACATCGTGCTCGAGCTCGACGCCGCCCGGTCATCCGCCCCTTCGGCGATGCCTGCGCCGGGGACGCCTGCGCCGGACGGCCGCACGGCATGCGCCGGGGACGCTCCCTCGCTCGCATCCCGCTCGCTCGGTCGCTCGACTTCCTCGTCGCTCTCGCCATCCGTGGCTCCGCTCCTCGTCAGACGCCCCGTCGCACGCCATGCGGCCGCTCCGGACGCGGCGTCGGCGGTGCCGAAAGCCGGGGCGTCGGCGGCGCGGACGGTGGTCATCGCGGTGGCGCTCGCGGAGCCGACTGCGTCGGCTGCGACCATGTTCGATCTCGCGCGCATCGCGCTCGAAGCGCGCATCGGTCAAGGCGCGGTGACGTCGGTCATGGCGCGGGTGCTGCCGTGCGCGGATCCTCCGCCGCAATTGACGTTGTTCGACGGCAGCAGCGGTTCGCGCCGCGCCGCGCTGGCGGCCACGCTGGCACGGCTGCAGGCTGCGCTCTATCGCGACGCGGTCGTGACCATGTCGCCCACTCCTACACGATCGCGCTTGCCCGAACGCATGCAACGGGCGGAGCCGGTGATCTCACCGCGAGAATTCGATAAAGCGGGAAGCGACGTGCGCCTGAAGCCTGCCGTTTCGGAAAAACCGGCGGCGTGGGCGCCCGCGCTGCGCTTGGTGGATCCGCCGAAACGCATCGAGCCGCCCGCCACCGGCGCCGCGTGTGCCGGTCCATTCCGGTTGAGCGAATGCTGGTGGGAGCGGCCGGTGGAACGCGACTACTATCAACTCGCAAGCATCAGCGACGGATTGCTGCTCGTCTTTCACGATCTGCGCGAAGGGCAATGGTACGTGCAGGGCATCTTTGACTAGCGCATACGCCGAGCTTCATTGCCGCTCGAATTTCTCGCTGCTCGACGGCGGGTCGCATCCCGAAGAGCTCATCGCGCGCGCGAAGGATCTCGAGCTTGCGGCGGTCGCGATCACCGACCGCGATGGTCTGTACGGCGCGGTGCGGTTCTCCCAGGCCGCGAAAGAAGATGGGATCGATGCGATCATCGGCGCGGAGCTCACGCTCGGCGACGGCGCGCGCATCGTCGCGCTCGTGCAGGATGCGCGCGGCTACGCCAACCTTTCGCGCTTGATCAGCCGCGCGCATTTGGATCATCCGCGCGGCACGCCGCGCATCTCGTACGCAGAATTGGCCGGCGGCGCGGCGGGTCTGATCGCGCTGGCCGATTTCGAAGCCGGCGCTCCGGCGCAAGCTTGCGCGCGCGGCGAGATGGCAGCCGCAAACCGCGCGGCCGCGCTCTTGCGCGACATCTTCGGCCGCGACAGTTGCTTCATCGAGATACAACGCCATCTGCTGCCGGACGACGGGCCGCGCATACGCGCGCTCGCCGACGTCGCGCGCGCGAGCGGTCTCGGCGTCGTGGCCACGGGCGGCGTGGCGTACGCCGTGCCCGAACACCGCGACGTCGCGGATGTGCTGGCTTGCATCCGAGGCAGGACCGATCTCGATTCCGCCGGCACGCTCTTGCGGCCGAACGGCGAGTACTACTTGCGGTCGGCGCAGGAGATGATGCGGTTGTTCGAAGACCTGCCGCACGCCGTCGCCGCGAGCGCGGAGATCGCACGGCGCTGCACGTTCCGGCTTGGGCGCCTGCATAACGAATTCCCAGATTTTCCGGTGCCTTCCGGCGAGACGCCGTTTTCGTACCTCCATCAACTCGTCCACGAAGGCGTTCGCCGGCGTTACCGGCCCGTCACGCCGGCGGTGAGCAAACAGATCGCGCACGAACTCGCGATCATCGAGAAGCTCGAATTGGCGGGTTATTTTCTCATCGTCTGGGATATCGTGCGCTTTGCCGGCGAGCACGGCATTCTCGTGCAAGGCCGCGGGTCGGCAGCCAATTCGGCGGTGTGCTACGCGCTCAACATCACGAGCGTCGATCCGGTCGGGCTCGAACTGCTTTTCGAACGCTTCCTTTCGGAAGAGCGCGACGAACCCCCGGACATCGATCTCGACACGCCATCGGGCGATCAGCGCGAGAAACTCATCCAGTATGTCTACGACCGCTACGGCCGCGATCATGCGGCGATGGTGGCCGAGGTGATCACCTATCGCGCGCGGATGGCGGTGCGCGATGTGGGCAAGGCACTGGGGTTGTCGCTGGATCAGGTCGACGCGCTCGCCAAAGCGTTGGACAGCCGCGGGGCGCCGAAGTCTCCCGACGACTTCACCGTGAGTGAAGCCGCGGGAACGCCCGACGACGCGCGACGAGAACACGTTTCTCCGCACGAAGCTTTGGGCGTCACCGCGCACGGCGATAAGATGCCGATGTCGGCCGCCGACGTGGAGAGCGCGGTCGCCGCATTGCCCGAAGCGTTGAAGGCCGATCTCGGCGGCGATGTCGCGCACCGTCTCTACACGTTGTGCAAGCGCATCGATGGCTTTCCGCGCCACCTGAGTCAGCATTCCGGCGGCATGGTGATCACGCGCAGCCCGCTTCTCGAAGTGGCGCCGCTCGAGCAGGCGGCCATGCCTGGACGCACCATCTTGTGCTGGGATAAAGACGATTGCGCCGTGCTCGGTCTCATCAAGATCGACATCCTCGGCCTTGGCATGCTCGATGCCATCGAACGCTGTGTGGCCGAAGTGCGGCGCGTGCGCGGCGTCGAGGTGGATCTTGCAGATCTGAAAGCCTGCGACGACCAAGGCGTCTACGACATGTTATGCGTGGCCGATACGGTGGGGCTGTTTCAAGTGGAGTCGCGCGCGCAGATGTCATCGCTGCCGCGCATGCAACCGCGCAAGTTCTACGACATCGTCGTGCAAGTCGCCATCATCCGGCCCGGTCCCATCCAAGGCGACATGGTCCATCCATATTTTCGCCGCCGGCGAGGACTCGAGCCGGTCACCTATCCGCATCCATCGCTTGAGCCGGTACTCGCGCGCACGCTGGGCGTGCCGCTCTTCCAAGAGCAGGGCATGCGCATGGCGGTGGTCGCGGCCGGATTCACCGCCGGCCAAGCCGACGAATTGCGCCGCGCCATGGGGCACAAGCGCTCTCATGAGAAAATGGCGCGGCTGCGCGAGCGGCTGGTGGAAGGGATGGCGCGCAACGGCATCGCCAGCGACATCGGCGAGCGGCTCTACCACATGCTCAGCGCCTTCGCCGACTACGGATTTCCCGAATCGCACGCGGCATCATTCGCTCTCATCGTCTACGTTTCGGGTTACCTCAGACGCTACTATCCTGCGGAGTTCTGCGCGTCGCTGCTCAATGCGCAGCCCATGGGTTTTTATTCGCCTGCCACGCTGATCGGCGACGCGCGACGCCACGGCGTCACGGTGTTGCCGCCCGACGTCAACGTCTCGCGCTTCGAATGCACTGCGGAGCCCCGAACCGGCGACAGCGCGGAGCACGCCGGCGACGGCCGCGAGCTCCTCGCCGGTGCGCAGAATGTCGCGTTGCGCATCGGGCTCAATCAAGTGCGCGGCATCGGGGAGAAGCATCGCGAGATGCTCAAAGGTGAACGAGCGAAGCGGCCGTACGTGGATCTGCGAGATTTTGTCTTGCGCACGCAGCTTTCCAAAGACATCTTGGAATCGCTGGCGGCGGTTGGGGCGTTCGCCTGCTTTGGATTGTCTCGCAGAGACGCTTTGTGGGATGTGCAGCGCTTGGGTTCATTGACCAAGGCGGGCGAACTCGAGCGGCGCATGACGGTGGACGAGCAGCCGGTCGCGCTGCCGGCGATGATCCCGCAAGAAGAAGCGGCCGCCGACTATTGGGGCTTGGGCCTTTCCACGCAATATCAAGTGATACAGTTCTGCCGCGACCGGCTCGACGCCATGCGCGTGCGCCGCGCGTCGGACCTCGCCGCGCTGCCGCACCGGCTTGTGATCAAGGTGGCGGGCGTGGTCACTTCGCGTCAGCGGCCAGGCACCGCAAAAGGATTTGTCTTCACCACCATGGAGGATGAGACGGGATTGGTCAACGTCATCATCAGGCCCGATATCTACCAGCAGTACCGCCCCATCGCGCGCGAAGAACCCGCGGTGATCGTGGAGGGCGTGCTGCAACGGCAAGAGGGCACGATCAACGTGCTGGCGCGCAAATTCTGGAAGCTCGATCTGGCCGAACTGGCGAGCGGCATGGTGTCGCGCGACTTCCACTAGCGCTCCTTGCCAACGGCCATGCCGGATTACGCTCGGGCTTGGACGAAGACGAGCGAGTGACCGATATTCACGATTCAGATACGGCCGAGGCGTATCTCGCGGCAGCCAAAGAATGTTTGCGCAACAACGACGCCGGCGGCATGACGGAAGCGCTGCAAAGGCTCTCTGCTGCACAGGATTGTTCGGCATCGCACCGCTTCGAAGCGGCCAAGCTCTACGCTGCGGCCGGGGCCAAAACCGAAGCTATCCAATCGTTTCGAGAATCCGGGGCTGCGTACATCGATCCCGAGGGCGACACCGGCCGCGCACGTGAAGCGTTTACTGAAGCGCAGGCGCTCGATCAGCAAAATTTGGACATCATTTTCGAGATCGCGCGCGTCGATATGATCGAGGGCCATCCCAGGGCTGCCCTCGCAAAGTTCACGCACATCTTGAACAAGTCGAATCAATCCTATGTTCCTGCGCTATTCGAATCGGCGTGCATCCACCAGGAACTCGGCCAGCACGATCAAGCGGTATTGACATTCCGAAAAGTGCTCGACCGCGACAAGAACAACGTGCAGGCGATCGTCAGCATGGGCCAGCGCCTGCAGTCGATGGGGATGGTGCCGGAGGCGGTCGGATATTTCATGCAAGCGGCGACCGCGGCAAACGCAGCGGGCCAGATGGGTACGTGCCGGCACGTGATCAACATGGTCATCGCCCTCGAACCCAACAATGCGCAAGCTCGTTCAATGCTTGCGGAGATGGAAGAGTTGCCGGACCCGGCGGATGTCCATCCGGGAGACCTTTCGTTGCATCCGGTTCGACGGCGCGATCTTCAGCAAGTTCGAGCGCCGGCCGCGGGAGCGCCAAACGCCGGTGCGCGCGCGCCGGCCTCGACCGCTTCAGCGCGCGCGAATCTGGCCTTCGAAGCCGAGCTCGATGAGCTCGGTGCGCGAAACGATCGGATGCAGCGCAAGATATCCGCCAGCGCCGGCGTGGTCGCGGAACTTGAAGAGACGGTGGCAAGCCTCAAAATCGAGGTCGGCGAGCTGAAGTCGAAAATGGCGACGTCCGCTGCGAAGGTCCCAGACGTGAAAACGGCGATCGACGCTGCGGTTGCGGGTTTTGAAGCGACCCTCGCGAGTCTTAAGGCCGACGTTGCCGATCTACGATCGAAGACGCCGACTCAGCCGACGACGTTAGCGGACGCCAACCTTGCTGTCGAGGGCATCGCAACCCAACATGAAGAGTCAAAGACAAGTGTGAGAGCCGACGTCAAACCCAAGGCGACAAGAGCCGCCGCGAAAACACTAGACGTCAAACCGAAGGAGCCGTCGAAGAAGAGCGCGGCTGCGAAGACCAAACCCGGCAAGAGCACGAAAGCTAAGGCGCCGTCACCTCGCCGCTAGTGACTGAGCTTGAAAACCACTCCGTCTCCTGATGGGCCACCGGAGCCAGTGGTTCCATAAAGGTTGCCCGCGGCGTCGCGGATCAGGCCGGCCATGGGGCCCGAACCATCAGTTCCGCTGAAGCTGTGGAGCACGGTCTCACCGCTCGGATCCAGCTTGAATACGATGCCGTCGTTGGATTCGCCGCCGAGCCACGTCGTACCGAAAAGGCTACCATCGGGAGATCGCACCAAACCCGCAGAGGGATAAACTCCGCGCTGGCCGCCGAAATTGAAGAGCACGGTTTCGTTGCCTGTAGTATCGATTTTGAACACGACGCCCAAATCTGAGACGCCGCCGAAGATCGTCGTGCCATAAAGATTGCCGGCCTCATCGCGCACCAAACCTGCTTGAGGTCGTCTCCCGTCCGCGCCACTAAAACTGTGAAGTATGGTCTCATGGCCGTTCGCGTTAAGTTTGAAGACAACGCCGTCGAGAGAAGGACCGCCGTCGTACGCGGTGCCGAAAAGATCGCCGGCTCCATCCCGCACCAAACCTGCAAAGAACGGACGCTCTCCTCTGTTTCGGGTGAAGTTTCGGAGCACGGTTTCGTTGCCGCTCGGATCCAATTTGAATGCAACACCGCCGTCTACTTCGCCACCAAACGATGTGGTGCCGTAGAGGTTGCCGCCCGCGCCGCGAACCAAATCCGCAGTGGGGCCCCGTCCGTCCGTGAAGTCAAAGCTGTGTAGCACGGTCTCGCTGCCCGCCGAATCTAGCTTGAACACGATGCCATCGTCTGAAGTGCCGCCGCCGAACGCAGTGCCGTACAGGTTGCCGGCCGCGTCTAAAACCATCCCCGCGTCGGGGCGCCGACCGTTCGCCAATTTGAAATCGAGAAGGATGGTTTCATTGCCGCTTGAGTCGATCTTGAATACCACCCCGCAGCCATGACTACAATTGCCGCTATAGCCGCCATTTTCAGTGGTGCCGTAAAGGTTGCCCACGGCGTCTTGAACCAGGTCGGCTACGGGAAAGGAACCGTCTCGCCGGCCGCCAGTAAACGAATGCAGAACTGTATAGTGCATCGGGGGACTTTCCGGCGCTATGCCCCCTTGAGATCGATCGGATTGAACGACCCCGGACGGCTGCGGCACGGATGAACCCGAGTGACTACAGCCCGATATCAGAATCGAACCGGCAAATAGTGCGACGATAAGACTGCGCATCGCTGCACCTCCTCGACGAATCGCAACTCCGAACGGTAATCTAGAAGAGTGCATTCCACGAAATCAGAATTTCGCACCTTTTACAGTGCTATGGGCCTTTAGGGCTAAGCGAACGAGCGCATTGCGACTAAGGCGCCGTCACCTCGCCGGTGAATAAGTCCAAGGTGACCGCAACCGGATGACCGGGATCGGTGGTCGGCGTTAGGGCGAACGCAACCGGCGGACCGTGTTGCTCGACCCATTGCGTGCCGTCGAAGTATTGCGCGCTGCCATTGCTCGCGAACAGCAACGGCGTGGCCACGTTGATGGGCCCGGTTCCGAGCGACACATCGGCAAACGTGCGTTTTACGATCAACGTGCCGAGCGTGGTGTGCGGGTCTAGTTCCGCGGGCCGGCCATGATAGCACGAGTAGCCGAGCGGCGACAGCGAATCTATTTCAAGTGTCGCGCCCTGCATATCCAGACCATTTTGCGCGCTGCGTTCGAGCAAAGCGAGATCTTGCGCCAGCGCGGCTCCTGCATCGCGGGCGGCGCGCGCACGAGAATAGGTCGAGTAAGTCGGAACGATAACCGCGGCCGCAATGAGCGCGGTGATGGCGGCTACGACGACGACCTCGAGCACCGTGACGCCGCGTCGCGAGCTCATGGCAGCACGCCGCCGCCGGGTGACTTGCCATCGGCCCATTGCAGCGGCTTGAACTGATCCGATGGTTTGGGCGGCCCCTCGCCTGAGCGCGTAAAGGCGTGCACGAGGAGGTCGGTGGTGTACGGCGCCGCCGCTTGCCCGGCGGCATCGCCTGGGCTGTCTATCGCGTCAGGTCCAGCGTTGTCGACAACGCCGACGATTTCGGAATACGGCTTCGCGTTGCGAAAGACGCGTAACAACGTCGTGCTCGTGCGCTGCGCGACGCTCGCTCCGTCCTCCAAAACGACCGCCGTGGACGTGAGTTGGACGAGTTGCTCGCCGATATTCCGATTGTCTTGCAGATTGCTGTCGCTATGGTCGTGCTGACCGTTGCCGCCGGGAAGCACGAGCGAAACCGTGACGCGCACGCCAGTCCGCGCATCGAGCTTGATCGTTTCCTCGCCGTTCGTCTGCTCGAGCGCAAGAGCGGTGGCCTCGAGGTCGCCGGATTTTGCGTCGACCAGCGCGCGGAACCATCCAGCGCCCGCATCGGCGCCGGCGAGCGCCTGGAGGGCACGCGAGTGCTCCACGCTTGCCCGGAGTTGCGACGTGCCGACGTTGAGCATGACCGAAAGCGCCGCCGCAAGCAGCACGCACGCAAGCATGACCATGACCAAGGCGATGCCGCGTTCGCGGCGTTTATGTCCATTCATCCGGTCGGACCCGGCGATGGATTGGGCGTTTGACCCGGGGGCGGCGGCGCCGGCACCGCCGGTCCGACGGTGCTAATCGCGTGTGCGAGGGATTGACCCTTTGCATCTTCGACAACTACGTCGATGTCGTGGGCGCCGTCAAGCCCGGTCTGTGAGGATTCGACCGTCACCACCACGGTGAATTCGCCTTCTCGGGTCCGAACAGAACCGTCGCTCACCGTGCCGTATGCGCTTGCGATCTCTTCGTCGTTCAGTGTGTTGGCGGCCAGGCGCACGGCGTCGTCGTGGACGTGCGCGATTCGATCACCGTTTGCCATGACCGCAAGCGTCGGGTAGACCGCACCGACGATGACCGCGGCGAACAGTCCGATGGCGACGACGTTTTCAATCAGGCTGAAACCCGCCGAACGAGTGCGCCAGGCTTTGCCTGACCGCAACGCCGGAAGCCGGAACTTACGCGCGACCACGACGGCTCTTGGAACCTCGCGGGCGCCGATGCGCAAGAAGAGCGGCGACGACTGCACGACGGCTTGCCGGCCGTAGAATTGCGCGCCGACCTTGTACTCCGCGCCGTCAAACCAGAGCCGGCCATCCGAGGTGACGAACAGCGAAACTCCGCGAGATTGCCAACCGCGGGGGTCGGCCTGCACGCGGCCGCGCAGTACCTCGACGATCGCTTCGCGCCGAGTCCACGCCACGATGAAGACCGCGAGGAGCAACAAGCCGAAGAGTGACGATAGAAATCGCCACGGAAAACTTATTCGTTGAAGCTCGATCGGTGGTTGCGCTGCGACAATTCCACTGTTGCCGGAGATCTCCGGCTGCTTCTTCGCATGCGGCGCGGCCGGCAGTGCGGCGAGCACCGCAGCGCGCATCACGGAATAGCCTTCTATAGAGTAAGAAGCTTCGGGCACTCCGGCGCGCATTCTCATGGCGCGTTGCGGAAGCTTGACGCCGGCGACGTCCATCCAGTCGTCGAATGCAAACGTGACGTTGCTCGAGGCGGCGGTGTCCGCAAGGCCGACGACGTTCTCGAGCTGGTCGTCGAGATAAAGGCGGAGTGCGGCCGATCGCCAGATGGCATTTCCAGCGGAGATGCGAGTCGCCGGGAAGGCGGACAGCGTTCCCATCGCGATCGCCCAGCCGTTTGCGATCGCGCCTGCCGCAAGCGGGTCGTCGACGCCGGTGCTCAAGCCGCCGCCCTGAAGCGATCCGCCCTTGTTGTCGGCGGTCGCGATCGTGTCGGGCGATCGTTCGTCGACCGACCAAAACGTGTTGCCGATCGTGAGCGTGCCGGCGATTCGCGGCGCAGGCAGAATATCCGTTCGGTGCACGACATACGTGATGCGGCCACGAAACGCGTGCGCATTATCGAGAATCGCGTACCCCTCGGGCGCGCCCAAAGTCGGACCCGATGCGTTGCCGCACGCTATCGCGCAGAGGATCGCGGAAAATGCAAAACCGGGCCGCATCATCAACTCCGACCAGCCGCGCAAGATTCGTGTTGCTATTGTACTCGATAGACCGCTTATCGAATAGCCGAACATCCGTTTCCCTTTTCGCCATCGCGCGACAAGAGGGCCAATGGACCGGGAGAACTCACGTTCGCCAGTTGTCTTGGAGCGGCGTGCCGCCAGTTGCGATCGACCTTTATGAGTGCACTTATACAACCAAGGCGGCCAAGCCGATTGTCACCTAAATACACGCCGGCGCTTCCAGTCCTTTAACGACCAGTTAGACCTCCTAAGCGGTGCTGGCGTGCTCTTCATCGAAACTTGCACGGTGCAAGACACCGACGGCCACTTATTCGTGTCATGCTTTGCGCATTGACGGAGCAATTATATGAGCCGAAGATCGTCCATCGCTTCCACAATGACCGCTGTCGCGTTCATCTCTGCCGCTTCTGGATGCTCGAGCCTCACTAGCCCAGCACCAACTTTCCATTCAGCGGCCAGCGGCGTGCGAGCTATGCCTCAAGCTGGCGGACGATGGACGGCAAAAGCACCCATGCCGACGGGGCGCGCTCAGCTCGCGGCGGGCGTCATCAACGGCATCGTCTATGCGATTGGCGGCTTCAACGGCGGCGCTCTGAACACTCTGGAAGCATACAATCCCTCCACCGACACATGGACCACGAAGGCTCCCATGCCGACCGCACGCTATAGCCTTGCAGCCGGCGTAATCAACGGCATACTTTATGCAGTCGGTGGCGGCGGCGGCGGCGGCCTCTTAAACGAGCTCGAAGCTTACGACCCGACTACAAATTCGTGGAGCACCAGGGCTTCGATGCCAACGGCGCGGATTCAGTTGGCGGCTGGAGTGGTGGACGGAAAACTCTACGCCATCGGAGGTAGAGTCACTTCCGCGGGCTGCTTCAACACGGTCGAGGCATACGATCCGGTGTCGGATTCGTGGACCACGAAAGCCCACATGGCGATCAAGCGTTGCAACTTATCGGTTGGAGTCATCGACGGAAAACTCTATGCTATCGGCGGCTTCAACGCAGAGCACTGGGTCGAAGCATATGATCCAGCGACGAATACATGGACTACCAAATCGAGGATGCCGACAGGGCGCCAAGGCTTAGCGGTCGGCGTCGTCGGCGGCCGGCTCTATGCGATCGACGGCTATAATACCGGACTCTCAAAAACAAACGAGGCCTACAATCCTGCGACCGACAATTGGTCGGAAAAAACGAACGCGCCGATGAAACGCGACTTACTTTCGGCGGTCGCCGTCGACAACGTGATCTACACGATCGGCGGGTCCAATCATGGGATTGGTCCGACCTTGAATACGGTCGAGGCGTACAACCCACCATAGGCGCAGCTCAGGCCGCTTCGCGAGGGAGAATTGAGTGTCTGCGATTGACGACTATCTCAAAAAAGTCGAGCCGTCGAAGAAAAAAGCGCTCGCGAGGATTCGCGCTCTCGCAAGGGAGGTCGTGCCGAGCGCAGAGGAAGCCATAAGCTACGGCATGCCGACACTCAAATACCAGGGAAAGCCATTCCTTGGCTTTGACGCGCACAAGAATCACATCGGCATCTACCCGTACAGCGGACATGTGATCGAAAAACTTAAAGAAGAGCTGCGCGAATTCCAATTCTCTAAGGGTGCGATCCGCGTACCTCTCGATAAGCCGATCTCCAAGACCACGCTGCGCAAAGTCATCGCTCTCAGGCTGAACGCAATACGAGCCGACGCGGATATGTGAAATGATCGCCGCCCCGTTTCTCATGAGGGGAGATGCAATATGTCTCGACGATTCACCATCGTTTGCACGATGATCGCTTTTGCATTTACGTCCGCCACCGCCGGATGCACGAGCGCGTCTAATCCGGCACCGGCGCCTCGTGTCCAAGTCGCCGGCGTTCAAGACACGCCGCAACTCGCCGGGAACTGGACCACCAAGGCATCCATGCCGACGGCGCGAGACGGTCTAGCTGCGGGCGTCAGCCATGGCATCGTCTACGCCGTAGGCGGCTCGACCGGCTTCGCCATCCTGAATACGGTCGAGGCATACGACCCTGCGACGGATACGTGGACCACGAAGGCGCCCATGCCGACGGCGCG
>DATCBN010000061.1 GCA_036511855.1 Candidatus Eremiobacteraceae bacterium
TGCGCGATGTACTCTTTGAGCATGTCGGCTTGCAGCGTGCCGCCGAGCTTCTCTTGCGGAACGCCGCTCGCTTCAGCCGCGGCGATGTACATGGCGAGCGCGACCGGCGCGGTGCAGTTGATGGTCATCGACGTGGTGATCTTGCCGAGGTCGATGCCTTCGAACAGATCGGTCATGTCTTGCAGCGTGGCGATGGCGACGCCGCATTTGCCGACTTCGCCCAGCGCGCGCGGGTGATCGGAATCGTAGCCCATCAGCGCCGGCATGTCGAACGCCACAGAGAGTCCGGTCTGGCCCTGCGCGAGCAAGAACTTATAGCGTTCGTTGGTCTGCTTAGCGGTGCCGAAGCCCGCGAACTGGCGCATGGTCCACAGCCGGCCGCGATAGCCGGTCGGGTGCAAGCCCCGCGTGTACGGATATTGGCCCGGATAGCTCAAGTCGCGATCGTAGTCGATGCCGGCCAGATCTTCGGGCCCGTACATCGGCTTGAGCGGGTAGTTGGAAATCGTCCGGTCGTTTGCGCCTGGGAGCTTCTTGCCCGTCTCGAACTGAGCTCGCCAAACCGCCTTCGACGCGGTCTCCGTCTGCCCGGCGGGAGACTTGCCGTCCACGGTCTTTGCCACGAATATGCTTCCTCTAGAACGGGTCGGCAATGGCCTACCCTATTGCCGGGACGATTTTCGCGCCGAAGCGCGGACTGGCCTGCGGTTGTCGCGAAGGCAACGCCCGGACGGCGATGGCCGCCGGTCATCCGGCCGCACGCTTATCGGAGACGGTCGATGTTGTTTCGTGAGATTTACGAAGAGGGCTTGGCGCAAGCCTCGTATGTGGTCGGGTGTCCTGAGAGCGGCGAAGCATTCGTCGTAGATCCGCGCCGCGACATCCGCACCTATCTCGATCTTGCCGAGCGCGAAGGCCTGCGCATCGTCGCGGTCACGGAAACGCACATCCATGCCGACTATCTCTCGGGCGCCCGCGAGTTAGCTGTAGCCACGGACGCGACGTTGTACCTTTCGGGATGCGGCGGTCCGGGCTGGGAATACGGCGGACTCGACGGCATAAAAAACCGGATCATCCGCGACGGTTTTCTGATGCAGATGGGCGGCGTGCGCATCCAAACGTTGCACACTCCCGGCCACACGCCCGAGCACCTATCGTTTTTGGTGTACGACGGCGCCGAGTCCATCGAGCCGATGCTCATGCTCAGCGGCGATTTTGTTTTCGTCGGCGATGTCGGGAGACCGGATCTTTTAGAGCAGGCGGCGGGCATCGTGGGATCCGCAGATGCCGGCGCGCGCGCGATGTACCACAGCTTGCGCGAGAAATTTCTGACGCTGCCCGATTTCGTGCAAGTGTGGCCCGGCCACGGTGCGGGTTCTGCGTGCGGGAAAGCGCTTGGCGCGGTACCCAGCACCACCGTCGGCTACGAGCGCCGCGTCTCGTGGTGGTCGCGGTACTTGCGCAACAACGACGAAGACGGTTTCGTGCGCGAATTGCTCGATGGCCAACCCGACGCGCCCACATATTTCGCGCGCATGAAGCACATGAATCGCGACGGCGTGCCGATCTTGCTCCATCTGCCCGAGCCGGTCGAAATGAACGCTGCGGCATTGCGCGCCGCGGTCGCCAACGGTGCGACGGTGATCGACACGCGCCCAATCGACGAGTTCGCCGAGTCGCACGTTGCCGGCGCCGTCAACGTGCCCGATGGCGACCGCTTTTCCACCTGGAGCGCTTGGGTCACCCGGCCCGACGCGGCCATCATTCTCGTTGCCAAGGCGGCGCGCGTCGACGATCTGGTGCGACGGCTCGTCCGTGTCGGACTCGACGATGTGATCGGATGGATTTCTCGCGACGCGCCGGGATTGTCGAACGTGAAGCTTGCCCGGGTGACCGTGGATCAAGCATGCGAGCTTTGGCGAGCCGGCGACGCGTCGATACTCGATGTGCGTAACGCCGGTGAATTTCGCCTCGAACACATTCCCGGCGCTACACAACTTTCGGCCGGCCGCGTCATGCTCATGATGGACGCCGTGCCGCGCGACCGAACCGTCGTGGTGCATTGCGAGACCGGCGCGCGTGCGAGCGTGGCCGCGAGTGCGCTCGCCGCCCACGGATTCGACAACGTGCGATGCATGATCGGCGGCGTGCACGAGTGGCAGCAGCACGGCTATCCGCTCGAGAGCGGCAAAGAGCCGGCGCCGACGACGTGACGCGCCGCGCTAAGCGCTAGCCAGTATGGGCTGGCGAGCAGCAGCGTTTGTATTTCGCGGCGCAGTCCGCAGCGCCGCCAAGGCTCGCGCCGTCCGCGAAAACGGCCGCAGAGGCGGACGCCCAAAAAGCAGCTCAGCATTGCGGAGCCGCTGACCGCGGTCTGCAATGCTGAGAGTTCGACATCTTCTCGTTTTGTCGAAGCGTCTACCGTCTACCGTCTTTTGTTGAACGGATTCTTGTATCGCAAGACCTTCGACAGATCGATGCCTCGAATAATGTTCTGACTGTGATAGGTTAGGCCCCACGAATCGATCGACGACAAGTCCGGGAAGATGCAAGCCTCAAGCGTCTGATCGACTGAATTCGGGTCGACCCATCCTCCGCCCGCGCCGGTCGTTCCGCCAAACTGATCGGAGCCACCGAGCAGCGTGCAATAGCACGATGCCGGATTGCCTTGGCAACTACCGGGCTGCACTTCGGCATAGTACGCAAGCGTCGCGAGAGTTGGTTGTTGCGTGTACAAGGTATCTAGAAGCAAGTGTATGCGCGATTTATCGGACTTCAACGTGAAGCGGCAGAAACTGCGCTCGCCGGCCAGTCGCAGCGGGTTGCTTCCATTTGTGCCGTACCACGCGGTGCGCGTCTCGACTTTGCCCCCGACTTGGATGCAGTATGCGGCGGCAGCGGCAGGATTGAAGTCGGGTGCGGGATTGGACAATACCTGAGCGGATACGGGCGCCTGCCCCGTGCCGACACCCGAAACCATCGCCGACACAACGATGGCAGTTGCAGCAATTGAAAACTTCATAGTAAATCTCCATACGTGAGGAACGGCGGATATGATTGGGCCTTAGTTCTTTGGTCGCGCGCGGAGCTCCCTCGCTTTTTCGCACGCCTGTCTAGTGCCACGGCACTAATCGCGCGCTAGGGTGCGCCTAAGCCTCCCGCGCTTTTGGTTTGCCCGCGTCGACCGCGCTCCAATCGATGCGCGCCGTCAATTGCATGGTGACGAAGAGCGTGAGAATCGAGCCGATCGTGATCGCCAAACCGCTGAAGCCTTCGTTGAACAGGGCCAGCGAGAACAGTATCAAGTAGAAGAACTGGGCGAGCGCGGCTTCGACCGCCGCGAACCGCAGCCCCACGACAACACGCAAGTAGGTCACCGTCAAGAACATGGAGACGATCGAGCAGATGAGGAACGCGATCCCGATGGAGATGCGGTCGACCGTGTACGCGAACAACAGATGGAAAGAGAAGAACGCCGCCGCCAAGAAGAAGTAATTCATGGGATGGAGGTCGATGCGGCGGATCGTGGTGAGGATGAACAGCACGAAGAAATAGAATAGCAACGACAGCGGCGCCCAAAACGTGATGCGCTGCGCCAGCGGACCCGGTTGCAACGGCTCGGGCATCACCATTCCGATGCCGTAGCCCGACACCAGGTTTCGGTAATTCCAGTTGAGCGCCCAACCGTCGGGGGTTTGGCGCTCCGCGGTCGGCGCGAGCGTCTCGGCTGGGAAGTCGATCATCCGGAAATTGATATGCATCACGAGCGCGAAGTTACGGACCGCATTCGTGCCCGAGCCGAATTGATACGACCAGCTGCTGACGCCTTGTGAATTGAACGAGACCGTCACTTCGCTCGTGCGGCCCTTCGGCACGAGAAACGTCGTCGATACCACGCTGCCGAGCGTCGAACTGGCAACTCGGCGGCCGTCGACCGTCACGCTCAAGTCGTCATAGACGGCCCCATCAGCCGGCAGCGTCAAGTTGAACGTCAGATGTTTCGAGCGACCGGGATTGGTGATCCGGTATGCACCGGCGTAGCCCACCCGATAGGTGTCGTACCACAGCAAGCCTTTGCGGCGCGGCTCGAGATCCAGATTGACCGCGATGCGGCTCGAATCGAGCGGAAGCGGTCGGGTAGCCCCTTTCACCAGATAGGTGAACTCGGGAGCGCACTGGCTTTGCACCGGTCCCCACATTGTGCCGACTTGCGCGGTTTGCGCGCTGTCCGACGCCTGCGTGCGGACGAGCAGCGTGCCGCCGAGAATCGACCAGGCGATCGTGGCCCCGGCAAGGATGAAGAAAATCGCGATGATGCGCTTGGTCATCAGGTTACTTTGCCCCACAAAGCTACTTTGTTTCTTACTTTGTACCACAAAGCTAAAGCCCGACGCAAGGCCCAAAGCAAACAGGACGCCGTTTCGGATCGACAGGCCCCCGACAAAGCCTATGAGAAACCGAAATCTCCGGCACGCGATACGATATCGGGGGTCTGATTTGTATGTCGCTTGAGCTCTGGAACGCGATCGGAACGGTTGGAACGTTTGTCGTCATCACCGCGACGGCGGTCGCGGCGATCATACAACTGCGCCACTTACAACGGAACAACCAACTCGCTGGGCTTCTTTCGGTTTTGGACTTGTTTCAGCAATCGCATGTGCACGAGCTGATAGACTACATCCGGCATGACCTTGCCGTGAAAATGGAAGACCCAAATTTCCGCGCTGGGCTGGCCACAATGCCGGTGGACCGGCGCGAGCATCCCGAACTTCATTTATGCGATCTCTACGAACAGGTCGGCTCATATGTGCGCGCCGGTCTCATCGATGAGGAGCTCTTCGTGCGGCCGCAATTCCAGAATATCATCTTGAATTGGCACATCTTGCAGCCCGTCATCATGATACTCCGCCGCGCCCGACCGGCACTATTCGCGAATTTCGAGTATCTCGCTGTGCGAGCTCAGTCGTGGCTGGATCGATTTCCCGCCGGCGACTATCCGAGCGGATTTCCGCACGCGCCCGGCGGCGACGTCTGGCTTAAGGCCGATACGCCTAAGCCACCGGCGGCCAACAATGCCTAACCCATGTCATGCTGACGCAATATTTTTCATAGCGCTGCGTGGAGCAGATCGCGCGCCGACGCGCGCATGAGCTGAGCTGCCTCTTCGCGTTTGACGCCGGCGATGTCGACAAGCCACACGAGCTGCTCGATGCCGAGCGTGGCCGCGATAGCCAAGACGAGCGTGCGGAATCGCTTCCGCGGGAGCACGGTTTTCAGTGGGGCAAGCGCGTCTTGCACCCACTCGATACGCCGGCCGGTGCGCAGGGCCAACGGATTTTTTTCGTCTCGTTCGTCTTCCAGCGAAATGCGCAACATCGCGCGAAGCGCGACTTCGTGCTGCAAGAGTAATCGCACGAGCGCCTGAGATGTCAGATCCAGGCGTTGGATCGGGTCGCTTGGGGGCGAGTCCGGCAGCAGCGATCGCATCGCGAGTTCGGGGTGCGCCGCCGACAAGAGTTCGCGTTGGTTCTGGAAGTAGCGGTAGGCGGTCGGGCGCGAGACGGCAGCGGCCGCCGCGGCCTGTTCCACCGACGGCGTGATCCCGCGAGACAAAAGTTCGCGTGCCGCATCCAACAAGGCTCGACGAGTGCGAGACTTCTGATTGGATCGCCCAGTTTGATCGTACGGTATTGACAATATCACGATGATACTCTAGTATCACGAGTATCACCTTTATGATACATGAGTCTCATAAAGGATCCAAAGTCGAGCGGCGTCACCGCTCTTGGGAGGAAGTTATGGAGTCAACCAGTTTCGCATCGGCCTCAACGCGCGCCGTTATCGTCGCTCTGTCCCTCTCGCTCGTCGCCGGCTGCGCCGCTTCGACCAGCGCCAATCGGCCCGAGCTGCGGCAGCAGGCGTGGAGCATCGCAACGGGCGGTTCAGATCAATTGGAGGCTATCCAAGCCCTCGACTACTATCCGCATTCAATCACGATCCATGCCGGCGACACCGTGACGTGGACCAATCCGACGACCATCCCGCATATGATCGCGATTCCGCAAGCCGGCCAATCGCCGCCGCCCGGACCGCCGAACCAAGCGCCCGTCGGTGGCAATGTTTTTGACAACAGCGCGTACATCAGTTCCGGCTTTCTCATGAACGGCAAGACGTATTCAGTGAAGTTCACGGCTCCCGGAAGCTATGCGTATTACTGCATGGTTCATCCGCCGGAGATGACCGGCGCGATCATAGTCCTGCCCGCCACATCGCCGCTGCCGGAGAATGCGGCGCAGTACGCGGCCGGGGCGCTTGCCGATCTCACCGACGATTTGCAAGCCGGCATCGCATCGCTCCAACTATTTCCGTTCGCGCCCGGCGGAACGCATCTGGCCGCGGGCATAGCACCCGGGTTACCCGGCGCGAAACCGTCTCAGTCCACGGTGTTGCGCTTTCTCGACGACACGACGACCAACGGAGATATCACGATCGCCGTCGGCACGACCCTCACGTGGACAAACGAATCAAATGACGTGCCGCACACGGTGACATTTCCGATCGAAGGTCAACAGCCGCCGGCCGGTCCGCCCGATATGCCGCCGTCCGGCGGACCGACGTACGATGGCACCGTGCTGACAAACTCCGGCGTCATGTCGCCTGCTGCGAACTACAGCCTTACATTCACCAAAGCGGGCACGTACAAGTACTACTGCTTGTTTCATGACGGTCCAACCGGCATGATCGGCACGGTCACTGTGCAATAAGCACGGCACAAGACTCACCCTCAGTAAAGGCCCGGCTGCAAAGCAGGGCCTTTCCCGCGTATAGTATTCGCAACGCCGTTCAGCGAGTGAACGTCGCGATCCAGTTCACTTCCCAGCTCTTGCCGCCATCATCGGAGAAGGCTTGTTCGAACCGGAACGATTTTGGTTTGATGTCCGAAAATACGAATCGGACAAAGATCGCGCGGCCATTGTATGGTTCCTGATCGAAGAATTCACCGCGCCCATCGTTGAACCCGCCGCTCATCGGTTGGCCCAGGGTACCGTCGTTGCTGCTCGCCCAACTGATGTTCCACCGATGCGATTGGGGGTTGTAGAGACGAAGGGTCAGGCCTTCCACATGACCCGCCGGACCATCGACCTCGAGTTCCCCCAGGTTGCCACGGCCGTTCCAAATCTTGCGCACCACGGAAGTGCCGTGATATTTTATCCAAGTCGTGGAGCCGGTTAGCGGGTGTTGCAGGCGCGACAGATCTGCTTTCCAACTGCCGAACTCGAAGTCGAAATCGTGTTGCCCATCGCGTTCCGACGCCGCAACCGGCTGCGCAGCGAATACTAAGCCGCACAGGACGAGAATCGCGAGAAAATATTTGCGTGCGATAGCCATTGTCGCCTCACTTCTCGACTGACGAGTTGTCGTTCGCGTAAAGATCGTCGACAAACCGGGGCGACATGCGCGTGAGCGCGACGCTGTACTCGGCGAGCATCGGCATCGCGATCGATTCCATCTCGGCCTTCCACTCCTCACCGTCGTAAAACGCGCTTATCATCCGGTCGCGCTCCTCGAGCGAAGGGAATGCGCGCAACCAGATGAACACGTCCGGATTCTCGAGATCGACGAGCGGACCGAGTATGCTCATGCCCTTCCGCCGCTGGGCGGGGACGGCTTTGTTTTCGAAGAAATCGAGGAACCGCTCGCGCTGGCCCTCCTTTATCTTATACGTGCGAACTTCGACAATCATGATGCCCTCGCTTCGGCGCAACCGTTCATGCAATCGTAGCCGACGGGCGTCCGCTTCACCAGAAGGTACGTGAAAGTAACTATGGCTACGGCGCGCCGGCAGAATCCCGTCAGCGATTGTCCGCTCACTGCGGCGCTCGCCGCGATGGGCGGCAAGTGGAAGCTTATCATAATCTATTGGCTTGCGGAATCGACTCGGCATTTCGCGGCGTTGCGCAAGCTCATGCCCGCTATTTCTCAGAAGGTACTGACCGAGCAGCTTCGCGAGTTGATCGCCGATGATATCGTCCGCCGACGACAAACGGGGCCGGCACCCGCGCCGGTCCGCTATTCCTTGACCGAGTACGGGCGCTCGATGCGGCCGCTCGTCGAGAACGTCCGCCGCTGGGGGCGAGGCCACATCGAGCATTTCGACAGCTAGGCGCGGCAGGCCACACCGAGGCTATTTATCGGGGGTCAAAAGCCTCAACCGTACTCAATCCGACTCGGCCCCGTCCGTCATTATTACCGCCGACGGCATAGAGGACGCCGTTGACGACTCCCGCCGCAAGATACACGCGGGCTGTTGTCATGGGTGTCTTGGTCACCCAGGTATTTGAAAAAGAATTGTATCCCTCGTTCACGTTGGAAGGTGGGCCATCTTCCGTACCGCCTACCGCGAAAAGTTTACCGTTGACGACTCCCGTTGCAAGAGCAGCACGTCGGGTCGGCAGATCTGCCTTAGCGGTCCACGAATTCGTCAAAGGGTCGAAGGCCTGCAGCGAATCGTGCGGAACGCCGTTTTCTACGCCGCCGACCGCGTAGAGGACACGGCCGATGACGCTTGCAGCGATATATTCGCGCGCTTTCGGCATCGATGCTTTGGTAGTCCAGGTATTCGTCGAAGGATCGTAAGCCTCAACCGTGTTCAAGACGCTATGTTTGGTTCTCTTGCCTCCGATCGCGTAGAGTTTTCCCCCAATCACGCCGACGGCCAAGCTATAACGTCGCGTTGGCATCGGTGCCTTTGTGGTCCAAGTGTCCGTCGCTGGATCGTATGCCTCAACGGCACTCAACGGACCACCGTTGAAGCCTCCGACGGCGTAGAGTATACCGTTCACGACGCCAGCGGCCAATGATTGGCGCGCTGTCGGCATGGGTGCCTTCGTGGTCCATGTATCCGTCGAAGGGTTGTAGGCCTCCAAAGTATTCAATTCGGTTGGATCGTCGAAACCGACGACCGCATAGAGAATTCCGTTGACGACGCCAACAGCAAGACCTAAGCGCCCCGTTGGCATGGGCGCCCTGGTCGTCCAAGTTCCGGTAGATTGCGGCATCTGGCGAATGCCGGCCGCGCCGGAATGAGGGACTAAAGCCGAGGTCGTGGCGCCCGAACATCCGGATGCGGCGGCGATTAACGCGCAAAGAGTCATCTTGTACGCGATGCCAAATCGTCTAGACATAATTTGCCCCCTCAAGGCTCCGATCTAATCCGTCGCAACGCGAAACTTTCGCGTCAATCACGGTGTGAACGCTTCAAGTGTATTTAACTGTCCGCCGGAATTCGCGCCGCCTACCGCGTAGATGGTGTGCCCGACGACGCGAGAAGCTAGCGCCCAGCGGGTGGTCGGCATCGCGACAGTAGTAGTCCAGACATTCGTTGCAGAATTGTAAACCTCAACGTCACGCCTACCGTTCGCGCTATTAATACCACCAATTGCATACAATTTAGAACCGAGAACGCTCGCAGCTAGACAGCACCGCTTCCGATGCATCGGGGTTTTAGTGGTCCAAGTGTTCGTCGCAGGATTGTAAGCCTCGACGGTTGTCAATGAGTAAGAGCCGCCCACAGCATAAAGTGTGCCATCGACAACCGCCACCGCCAGCCCATAGCGATGTGTTGGCATCGGGGCCTTGGTGGACCAGGAATCCGTGGAAGGATCGTAGGCCTCAACCGTGTTTAACCAGCCGTTGTTATTCTCGCCGCCGACCGCGTATAGTATGCCGTTGGCGATGCCCACGGCCAGGTAGCCTCGGTTCGTCGGCATCGGTGCCTTGGTGGTCCAAGAATTAGTCGCGGGATCGTACGCCTCAACCGTATTCACGAATAGTGTGTTCGGGCTGTTGCCACCCACAGCATACAGAATGTTGTTAATAACGCCGACAGCAAGTCCTTGAAGAGGTGTCGGCAAAGAAGCCTTGGTGGACCAAGTATCCGATGCGGGATCGTACGCCTCGACTGTGTTCAAAGACTGACCGCCGGGGTCTTGACCACCTACGGCATAGAGTATGCCGTTAATAGCGCCCGCGCCTAGCCAGGAGCGCGCCGTTGGCATCGACGCCTTGGTGGTCCAGCTACCGGCCAGTGGTGAAGCCTTTTGTGTGCTTTCCGCACCAGATCGATTGACCAAATTCGGGCTAGATGCACTCGAGCAGCCGGATGCAGCGGCAAATAACGCGGATAAAAGCATCGTGTAAACGACGGATGATTGTCGAAACATAAAATGACTCTCCAGGGTGATTGAAGGGGGCCAAGGCTTCTGGATAGTTGCGAACCCATCCCGCGGTTGACGAGTTACAGGCCCCAAACGGCGATGTCCCGTATCATGATGCGCGGATGCAGTCCCAACTTGACCCGAACCACCTCGATTGGTATACTTCTTGGGCAGTACCCTTCGCACCGGGCGGCGCCCCTAACAGGGCAGCCAGGCCGGTTCGAAAGACGAAGGCGACAGCCAGCAACCACTGGATTTGTCAACGAACCAATCGTCTTCAACGGGTAGCTTGCGCGAGCAGGCTCTTTTGTTTTTCTGCCGGCTGCGGCAGCGGACACACATTCTCAGGAGAAATCGCAGATTCAAAAAATCTCAAGTCCAACCCAAGCGGTGACATCCAATTAGTCGCCCGCTCCGCGTCAACGAACAAATCCGCATTCCCCAAGTCCGCGTCATCGCGGACGACGGCGCCCAACTCGGCATCATGACCACCCGCGATGCCCTGATGCTTGCCCGCGAACGGGGAGTCGACCTCATCGAAGTGTCGCCCACGGCCGTGCCGCCCGTCTGTCGCCTATCCGACTACGGCCGGCTGAAATACGAACAGGCGAAAAAAGATAAGGAGACGCGCAAGAAGTCGCACAGCATGGAGCTCAAGGAAGTCAAGCTCCGGCCGAAGATCGAGGAGCACGATTACCAGGTGAAGTTCCGCACCGCCGAGCGGCTCATCATGGGCGGCGATAAAGTCAAGGTCACGATCATGTTCCGCGGACGCGAAGTCACATATGCCCAGCACGGCAGACGGCTTCTCGAACGGGTTGCGACCGACTCGAACAAAGTCGCGATCGTCGAACGTGAAGCCCGGTTGGAAGGGCGCAACATGTTCATGATCCTGTCACCGCGACAAGAAGTGGTCGCCGCTGCGCAAGCCGCTCACGCGGCCAAACAACACCAGCCCGGAGCCGAGGCGCCGCACGCCGAGCCCGCGGGCGAACCGACTGAAAGTTAAGGATCGTCATGCCGAAGTTGAAGACCCACAAGGGTGCCGCAAAACGAGTCAAAGTAACCGGCACCGGCAAATTTATACGCGAGGCGCAGTTCTCGGGATGCAGCCACATCCTCACCAAGAAATCGCCCAAGCGCATCCGCAAATTCCGCAAGCAGCTCGTCGTAGATAAAACGGATACGCCGCGTTTGAAGCGCTTGCTGCCATATGCGGGCGGGAAGTAACATCCCGCCCAGACCGCATTTATTTATAACGAGGAGTTGACACACCATGTCACGCGTCAAACGTGGAATGATGTCGCTGAAGAAGCGGCGCAAAGTACTAAAGGCCGTCAAGGGCTTTCGCGGCGCTCGCGGCCGCAATTATAAGGCCGCCAACGAGGCGCTGCTGCACTCGCTGATCTACGCATTTCGCGACCGGCGCGTCCGCAAGCGCGATTTCCGCTCGCTGTGGATCACGCGCATCAACGCCGCGGCACGTCAAGAGGGCCTCACCTACAGCAGGCTCGTGAGCGGTCTCAAAAAAGAAGGCGTCAACATCAACCGCAAAGTGCTGGCCGATCTCGCCATCAACGATGCCGGCGCGTTTTCCAAGCTGCTGGCGCTGGCCAAGAAGCACGTGCCCAAGGTCGTCGCGGGGGCGTAATCGTTGGCCATCGGCGTCGCGGGCTTCCATCACCCGCTCGTCCGCGCGGCCAAGGCTCTGCAACAGAAAAAGCATCGCCGTACTGAGCGGTGCTTTCTCATTGAAGGGCCCAACGCCGTCGGCGCCGCGCTCGATGCCGGCGCGCAGTTTCGTCATCTTTTCTTCACCCGCGATCATGCCCCCGAGCCGGTTCAAGCGCTCGCGGAGCGGGCGGCTTCTAAGGAAATAGACGTCTATGAGGTCGACGCGCGCACCCTCGCCGCGCTGACGCACACGAGCACGCCGCAAGGAATCGTGGCAGTGGCCGGCTTCCTCGAACGGCCGATCGCCGAACTTTCAACGATCTCGCGCGAAGAAGAACCAGCTCTTATGTTGGTCCTCCACGACCTGGCGGATCCGGGCAACGCCGGCACGCTCGTCCGCTCCGCCGAAGCATTTGGGGCAAGCGCGGTCTGCTTCGGCCCCAATGCGGTCGAGCCGTACAACGACAAACTCGTGCGGGCAAGTGCCGGCGCGCTTTTCCGCGTCGCATTATTCACATACGGTTCATGGCCGGAATTCGCCGCGGCGGCACGTGATGCGAAGGTCTCAATCGTAGCGGCAGCCGCGGGTTCCGCCGATGTGCGCCAGGTCACGTGCGGCGCGCGCGTCGCGATTGTCATAGGTCACGAGCGGCACGGCTTGCGCGATATAAACGCGGCCGACATCGAACGAAGCGTCGGAATTCCCCAATCGGCACAAGCCGAATCGCTTAATGCGGGTGTCGCTGGTAGCATCGTCCTCTATGAAATCAGCCGATCCACTGGGGTCTTGGGCCTCATAATGCGAGAACGCGATACCGAAAAAAGTCAAGCCCCGTGAGGCCTTGAACGTCCCGCGCTCATATGCTATACTCGTATTCAAGCGGACTTGGAGCTAATGAGGAGGTCGACATAAACGATGCTTTCTCAAACGTTCTTCTGGACATTTTTCAAGACCACCGGTTCCGTACAAGCCTATCTGCTGTACAAGCACATGGCACCGCAGGCTTCGCACTAGATAGAGTTCGGTCGGCGTCGGGTCGGCCGCAAAAATACTTCTACACTTCTGGCCGCAGCAATGCGGCCGGTTTTATTACTCCACAACGAGGATAGTTCGTGAGCGATCAACTCGACGAACTCGTTCGAACCGTCCGCGAGCGGGCGGCCGCCGTCGCCACCGCGGCCGACCTAGAAGCGCTCCGCACCGAGATCCTCGGTCGCAAGGGCGGCGCCCTCTCGCGCGTCATGGCCGGGCTGGCGAAGATCCCAGCCGCCGAGCGTGCCGAGTTCGGCCGGCGGGCGAACGAAGCCAAACGCGCGCTCGAAGAAGCGCTCGGGGCCGCGCAAGCGCGCATCGAAGGCGCCGCGCTGCAGATCGATCTCTCGCGACAGTACGACACCACGTTTCCGGGCGCCGCGCCTCGCACCGGCAGCCGCCACGTTCTTCGCCGCACGCTCGAAGACGTCATCGACTTCTTCCGCAGCCGCGGCTTTGCCGTAGTCCTCGGCCCGGAAGTCGAGAGCGAATATCACGCGTTTGAAGCGGTCAACATCCCGGCCGACCATCCGGCGCGCGACAACATGGACACGTTCTATCTCCCCAGCGGCTCGCTGTTGCGGCCACACACATCGTCCATGCAAGTGCGCACCATGCTGAAGTATCCGCCGCCGGTGGCCGTGCTCGCGCCCGGACGCGTCTACCGCCGCGACGCGCTCGATGCCAGCCACTCGTTCATGTTCCACCAGATCGAAGGCTTGCACGTGGACCGGGGCATCACGTTCGCGCATCTGAAGGGCTTTGCAGCCGACCTGTGCCGGCATCTCTTCGGCGCCAGGCGGCGCACGCGGTTCCGGCCGTCGTACTTCCAGTTCACCGAGCCTTCGGCGGAAGTCGACGTCTCTTGTGGCGTCTGCGACGGCGCCGGCTGCCAGACGTGCAAAGGTTCGGGCTGGCTGGAGATGGGCGGCAGCGGCATGGTGCATCCCAACGTCCTCAAGGGCGCCGGCTACGACCCGGAAGTCTATTCGGGCTGGGCGTTCGGCCTGGGCACCGACCGCATCGCCATGCTGCGCCACAATATCCACGACGTCCGGCTGTTCTTCGAAAACGACCCGGGTTTTTTGCAGCAGTTCGACTAGTCTGCGGCCGGTTTCGGCCTGATTGCTATGCGTTTATGTAGGGAGTAGGATGCAGCTCTCCGTTTCGTGGCTTCGCGATTTTGTGGACGGCGACGCAACCCCCGAGGCCATCGCCGCGGCGCTCACCGCACGTGGGTTCACGGTGGACTCCGTCACGCCGCAGCCTATGCCCGCGAAGATCGTCGTCGGGCTCATCGATTCGTTGGCGCGTCATCCAAATGCCGACCGTCTGCAAGTCAGCACGGTCGACGTCGGCGGTTCGAAGCTGCAGATCGTCACCGGCGCCACGAACGTTGCGGTGGGCGATAAGATCCCGATCGCGTTAGTCGGCGCGGTAGTGTTTGCTCGGGAGCTCGCACCCGACGGCTCGCGCAAGATGAACCCCATCGCGAAGTCCACGCTGCGCGGCATGGAATCGGTCGGCATGATGTGCTCGGCTTCGGAGCTCGCCTTGCCCGGCGAGTACGACGACGGCATCGTGATCCTCGATACCGATGCGGTTGTCGGCGAAGATTTTTGGCATTCGGTCCGATTCGGCGACGCCGTGCTTGACGTCGACGTGCCCAGCAACCGGCCCGATTGTCTGTCGGTTCTCGGGCTCGCGCGTGAAGCTGGGGCCGGCCTGGGCGCGCCGTTTCGCGCGTTGGAACTTGAGACGTTCGCCGGCACCGCTGCTCCGGGGATCGGCGTGGAGATCGGCGACAAGGCCATCTGCCGCCGGCTCGAGGGTCAGCGGTTCACGGGCGCCCGTTCGGGCCGCACACCGTTTTGGATGGCCCTGCGCCTGCAGGCGTCGCGGGTGCGCAGCCTCGGCTTTTTGGTCGACGTCTCGAACTACGTGCAGTTGGAGACCGGCCAGCCGCTGCATTTCTACGATGCCACGGCGTTGCGCGGCGGCCGCATCGTGGCGCGCGCTTCGACGGCGGGCGAAAAAGTGGTCACGCTCGACGGCGTGGAGCGCACGCTCGCGGCCGGCGTTCCGGTGATCGCCGATGGCGAGGGACTCGTCGGCATTGCTGGCATCTTCGGCGGCGCGCGCGCGGCTGTGACCGACACCACCACCGACGTCTTCCTCGAATCGCCGAATTTCGTCGGCGCGCCCGTACGGCGTGCGGCGATCGCTTTGGGCTTGCGCACCGAAGGCGCGTCGCGTCACGAAAAGAATTTGCCGCTCGAACTCGTCGAGTTGGGGCGCCGGCGCGCTGCGCAATTTCTGACGGCGGCTGGCGCAACGGCTTCGGCGGTAGTTGAAGCCGGCGAGTCGCCCGGCGCGGCGCGCGTCGTAACCGCCCGGCCCGCGCGGATCAACGGGCTGCTCGGCACGTCGTACGATGTCGCGCGCATGCGCGCCGCTCTCGCGCCGATCGGACTTGCGGCAGCGGGCGACGATCCACTGCGCGTCGCGGTCCCATATTGGCGCAACGACGTCGCTGAGGAAGTCGACATCGTCGAAGAAGTCGCGCGCGCCATCGGCTATGACGACATCGAGGAGCGCCGCATCGCGGCCACGCCGCAGGATGTGGACGAAGGGCAATACCGCCAAGAGAGCGTGCTCGCGCAGACGCTTGTCGCGCTCGGCTATCGCGAGGCCGTGACCATCGCGCTGCAAGGTTCGAAAGTGGTGGCCGCGTGGGAGCGATCCGGGTTGCCGTTCTGGCCAGAGCTTGCCACCATCACAAATCCGCTTTCCGAAGATCAGCGCTTCTTGCGTCCAAGCCTGCTGCCCGGTTTGCTCACCGTCGCCACGAGAAATTGGGAGCGCGCCACCGGTCCGGTTCGGCTGTTCGAAGTGGGCCACGTCTTTCGGCCGCTTGGGAGCGACACGAATTCCGGCTCGCCCGATGCCGGCGCATACGATGAGAACGGCGTGCTCGAATGGCCGTCGCTGTGCGGGCTCGCGATGTTCCCGTCCGATGCCGCAGCCGACGCAAACCCGGTCGACCGCCGCCTTCTCGAAGTGAAAGGCGAAGCGGAGCGCGCGATCGCTTCGCTGTGCGACCTGCAGGTGACCACCGAACCGGGAGCGCGCGGATACTTCCATGCCGGCGCGGCCGCGAATCTCATCGCGGACGGCCGCACGCTTGCGAAATTTGGCCGCATCCATCCGCAGTTGGCGCGCGCGTACGATTTGCCGAGTGCGACGTACGCCTTCTTGCTCTACCTCGAAAACATTCCGCAGCGCCGGCCCATTGTGAAGTACGTGCCGCTACCGAAATTCCCCGGCACCACTCGCGACATCGCGGTGGTGGTGGACGAGAAAGTGACAGCGCGCGAGCTTGCCGATGCCGCGACCGCCGATGGCCTCGGCTTGCTCGAACGCGTTGCGGCGTTCGACGAGTATCGCGGCGCGCAAGTCGGCGCCGGCAAGAAAAGCGTCGCGCTCTCGATCGCGCTTCGCAAACCCGATGCCACGATCACCGATGTCGAGGCCGACGCCGCCATCGAGAAGATCGTCGCCGGGTTGCGCGAGCGGTTCCAGGCCGACCTTCGCGGTCCGGCCTGACGGCCGTGAACTGGGTCGACGCGCTCGTCATCCTGACGCTGGCAGCCGCGTTTTGGGGCGGCTATCGCAACGGGCTGGTCCGAGAGTTGGCGGGGCTAGCCGCAGTCATTCTCGCGTGGATCGCTGCCTCTGCGTTTGCGAATCCGACGGCCGATTGGATCGCGACGCAGTGGGCGCTCTCCCCGTCGGTCGCGCGGGTAGCGGCATTTTGGGCGGTCTTTTTGGCCGTCTTCGTCGCGATACGGGCCGCGGGCTGGCTGCTGGAGCGGATCACGAAGCTGCCGGTCATCAATGTGGCGAGCGGCATCGGCGGTGGGCTCGCGGCATGCCTAAAAGCGTCGGTCCTGTTGTGGGCCATCCTGTTCGTCGCACTTTTTTTCCCAATGGATAACGACGTGCGAACGGCGTTGAAAAATTCGCCGAGCGCCACCTACATCGAATCGTTCGACGCGCCGGTCACCGCCGCGATCGATGCCGCGTTGCCAAAGCTCGCGCGGCCCGTTTGGCACGTGGTGATGAAACGCCACCGGTTGTAAGGTAAATACACGTAGTAGGGCGAGCAACCCGTACTAGGGTGAGCAACGCTCATCCATTTTTTGGGCAAGCGATGCTTGCCCTAGTACGTTATTGGTGCGTGGGTCTCGGTATCGGCTTCCCCGGCACGGCGGGGACGACGGGCGGAATCGGGCGCGGTGCAATGCGATGCGACTTCGCCAAGGGTCTGTGAGCGATGCTGAACGCTGAGAATGTTGTGCCGGTGAATACGTCGCCGACGAGATCGACCCAATTGTTGGTTGAGCCGTCGAGGAACGTGAACGTGACGTGATCGGTCTGGGTGAGAATGCCGTCGGACACGATCTCGAGCGATGTGGCCGCGTTGATCGATGGGAGATACGTGGAAGTGCCCAAGAAGCTCAAGTGCAGCTCGGTGCCGCCTTGCGACGTCACGTTGCAAAAGGCAAGCGCGAGGTTATTAGCCGGGTCGAAGGTCGCCGCATCGAACGGCTGGCTGAACGTAAACGTGAATGTGATCGGCTGTTGCTGCTCTGTGCCAAGAACACCAAGACCCGTCGCCGTGAACGAACCCGAACCTCCGCCGCTCGCGATCGGCTGCGGAACAAGCGCGGCCGCCTGACCGTGTTGTCCTATAGCGACAAGTGCTGCTCCGAGCCCCAAGAGCGCGTACAGCGCGCTGAATCCCGAGGTGTTCTCGTGCGGCGAGAAGACCGGAGGTTGCGGATCGATACCGACGAGCCGATCGCCCATCTGCGCCTTGAAGCCCGGCTGAGAGTTTGTGATGCTGACGACTGCGTAACTATCGGTTATTTTCGTGATATCGGCTTCGGCGACTTTTTGACCTAAGCGCAAAACGTTGAATCGTTGGCCTAGCTTGAAGCCTTCGGCGAGGCCGAGATCGGCGTCGAGCTCGCCGTTGTACGTCGAGTAGATGGTGCCCATCGCGGTGCGCGGCGCTTCCAGCGTCGCGACGTTTGATGCGAATGCCGCGCTCATGGAGTGCGCATCGGACGCGGGGTAGTTTTGCGTGAAGACTTGCGACCGGACGAGCGCGACATCGACCACCCGATACATGTTTAAACTATACGATATGGTGCCGCCGCCCAACTGGACGATATCCCCGACGACGACGTCATCGGCGCCGACTTTGGATGCTGCTGCAAGCGCAGGCCCGAAGCTGCTGCCGCTCACGTCGAGCTTCAGCGGCAGCACACCACCGCCGGCGGCGGTGAATTTCCCGCTTGTCGAGATCGCTTGATAGAGCGCCACGCCCATGGCGTTGACGGTGGCCGCCGGCGCGCTCGCTGAATTCTGAAATCCGTAGACTGCCACCCGGAGCGGCGAATCGCCGCGGGCCGGGGGCGCCATGGGCGTCGCGGCGACCCCGGCGACTGCTACCACGGCCGTTACGGCCAATATCCGGTAGATGAATGAACGAATGCCTGTGAATCTACTCACCGTCACACAACCTCTCGCGGCGCTTCGCCCACGGCCGACACGGGCCACGGCGGTGACCGCCCTTCCATCATTGTAGTTATCGGCCGCACGTTCGAAAGCCACACCGTCCCACAGCGCGGGGAATCGGCCCGGTGTCGCGTAGTACCCCAAGCCGTGGTGAGCAACCCGCGGGCGAGCAACCCGTACTAGGGTGAGCTTCGCTCACCCAATGGGCAAGCGAAGCTTGCCCTCCTACAGGTCTAGCTTAGGGAGTAGCCCATGGCCCAAGACGTTATCCCCCGCCTGACCCATCTCGTCGCCTGCGCCGGCTGCGCGTCGAAAATGGACTCCGGCGTTCTCGCGTGGGTTCTCGGCAGCTTGCCTGCTTTCGACGATCCTCGCGTGCTCGTCGGCAACGAGACGGCCGACGACGCCGGCGTCTACCAACTTTCAGACGAGCTGGCATTAGTTCTGACGGTCGACTTCTTCACGCCAATCGTCGACGATCCGTTCACGTTCGGGGCGATCTCGGCGACCAACGCCCTGTCGGACATCTACGCGATGGGTGCGCGACCCGTGGCGGCGATCGCCATCGCGACCTTTCCTGAAACGGGCCTCCCTACTACGGTATTGGCCGACATCTTGCGCGGCGGCGCAGCGAAGGCGCGGGAGGCCGGCATCTCGGTCATCGGCGGGCATACCGTAAAAGATCCCGAGCCGAAGTACGGTCTGTCGGTGACGGGCGTGATCCACCCAGACCGCATCGTGCGCAACGCTGGAGCGCGCCCCGGAGACGCCCTCGTGCTCACGAAGCCTCTGGGCACCGGAATCTTGACGACGGCACGCAGGCGCGACGAGATCGACGACCGCGACCTGTCGCCTGCCGTGGCCTCGATGACCACGCTGAATAAAGCCGCTTCCGAAGCGATGCTCGAGGTGGGCGTCAACGCCGCCACCGACGTGACCGGATTCAGTTTGCTCGGTCATTTGCGCGAGATGTGCGTGGCGGGCGGCGTCGGCGCGCAGATCGAGGCGTTCTCCGTGCCCGTGTTCGACCGCGTCGTCGAGCTCGCTTTCGAACACGCTCCGGGCGGCTCGCGAACGAACCTGGAAACCGCGATCGCTGCCGGCACGACCTTCGCCGATCACATCCAACCGGCGATGCGATTCGTACTAGCGGATGCGCAGACTTCCGGCGGATTGTTGATAGCGGTGCCCGAAACGCGGGTACTATCGCTGATGAATGCGATGCGCGCGCGCGGCGTGTCTGCGGCCGCGGTGGTCGGGCGCATCGTGACGGGATCGACCATCCACGTATTGTGAAAAATGGGCAAGCGATGCTTGCCCTCCTACAAAGATTACGAGGGGCTGCTGCTTGTGAAATCGCCAACCGCCGTCGAATCGTCCACCGCTCTAGACCAACTCTGCATCAACACGGTCCGGACGCTTTCGATGGACGCCGTCCAGAAAGCCAATTCCGGCCATCCCGGCACCGCCATGGCGCTCGCGCCGGCCGCGTACGTCTTATGGACGAAGCACCTCCGCTATAACCCAAAGAATCCACAGTGGATCAATCGCGACCGCTTCATTTTGAGTGCGGGGCACGCGTGCATCCTGCAGTACTCAATGCTGTTCCTCACCGGCTACGACCTGAGTCTCGACGATATCAAGCAGTTCCGCCAGTGGGGCTCCAAGACGCCGGGGCATCCCGAATATCATCATACTGCAGGTGTTGAGGCCACCACAGGCCCGCTCGGGCAAGGCGTTGGCAATGCGGTGGGCTTCGCGATCGCCGAGGCGCGATTGGCCGCGCAATACAACGCGGGCGGCGCGCGGATCATCGACCACTTCACCTACGCGATCTGCAGCGACGGCGACTTGATGGAAGGCGTCGCGTCTGAAGCGGCATCGCTTGCAGGCCACTTGCATTTGGGAAAACTCATCTGCCTGTACGATGACAACCACATCACGATCGAAGGCAATACGTCGCTCGCTTTTGACAACGAAGATGTCTGCAAACGTTTTGACGCCTACGGCTGGCACACGCAAGGCTTAGAAGACGCCAACGATCTCGACGCCATCGATGCCGCATTCACCGCGGCGGAGAAAGATCCGAGACCTTCGCTCATTCGCATGCGCAGCCACATCGGTTACGGTTCGCCGCACAAGCAAGACTCGGCCGACGCGCACGGTTCGCCTTTAGGCGCCGACGAGATCAAACTGACCAAAAAGTTTTATGGCTGGCCCGAAGATGCGCAGTTCTTGGTGCCGGACGAAGTAGTGGCGCACATGCGCAAAGCTGTGGATCGCGGCGCCGAACTCGAAAGCGGTTGGCGCTCGCGATACGACGCCTACACCGCCGAAAAGCCCGATCTCGCCGCCGCGTTGAA
>DATCBN010000062.1 GCA_036511855.1 Candidatus Eremiobacteraceae bacterium
GGCCCGCTTCGCGAAATCATCTACAAGATCGCGCAGACCGATTCGTCGAGCGGCACCGCCAGCGACTACGGCGGCACGGACACCGGCTCGAACTCCGGGTGGGACCAAGGCACCCTCACGATAGACGTGCTGCAAGTCATGCAAGGCGACATCTTGGAAGTGCGCGCGTCCGAGGCGTGGAATTCGCTTGGCGGCAAACCATTCGCGGTCATCGGGTACCTCGCATCGGACGGCACGTTGAGCCTCGTATCGGGAACGTACGGCGCCGTCATGGAGACGGTTCTGCCCTACGTCGCGTCGGGATTCGTCGCGTCGCACGACATGACGCTCGGGACCACCTGGACTCTTTCTGCCGATGCTGACAAAGTGCACTACGAACACCGCTATACGGTCACGAAGATCGACGGCGCCGATGTCACGATCACCGTCAACGGAACGATGACCGGATCCGGCATGGGTATGTTTCCGTCAACCGAAACCGACACAATCGTCTATCGCCCGGCTCGGCTCGTACCCATCTCCGGCGATTTCACGATTAGGACCAGGAGCTCCAATGGAGCGGAGGATAAGACTGTCACGCACAATCTCCATTTTCAGCGGGTCAGCGACTCAAAGGATCCGTAAGCAATAATCCAAGGAGGCAATCATGATCATCGCTCTTGTGGCAGCGCTTGCGCTCTCGGGCGACGCACCTTCGGCGCAGGCGGCGGCCACATCGAACGCTCCTGCGCCCGCGGCAGCCGCGCCGCTTCGGGAAGTCGTCTACAAAGTCACATTCACGCGCAGGCTCGAAGTCTCAAACGAAACGTACGGCGGATCCGTATTGAACGACAGCTCTGCAGGCGTGCAAGCGGGCCAAGCGCCGCCCTTCGCTCAAGCCAACAGCGATGCGACCGATAGCGGCACGGTGACAGTCGATGTCATGCAGATCGCCGGCGATGCGCTCGGCATCCGCGTCAAGGAGCAATGGACCAACGCCACGCCGTCCGCCACATATCTCGGTAACGTCGGAGCCGACGGATCCGTGAATTTCACCGATGGCCAGATGAATGAGTGCACGCGCGCGATCTTAGAATATTTCGGACCATCGGTGATGGCAGGACAACCGGCGAACTCAGGCGTGGCATGGACCCGCACCTCGAAAGGGGCGACTGCGGACATCGACACGACGTACTCGGTCGGTGACATCGAGGGCGCGATCGCCAGTATCCACGAACAGAGCACGGTCAAGAGCAAGAGCGTTTCGCTGATCGACACGGTCGTCACCATCGACGTGCGATACAAACCCGCGACGCTCGCGCCCGTCTCCGGACGCATCGTCATGCACGCGAGCCGGTCCGGCGCTTCGTCGGTGACGAACGTGACCACGATCGGCAATTTCCAGCGGGTGTCGGACACTCGCGATACCGGTCAGTAGCGGAGGTACGTCATGCCGAAGAAAACGAACCGGGCGCGAAAAGCGGGAGAGCCGCCGCGCGGTCACCTCACGGCGCACGGCGAAAGCCAACGCGAAAGCTCCGGGCGGATGGCTGGCCAGCGCGTTGCAAACGTGCGGCGTGAGAAGTCGCAGCCAAAGCCCGTAGGCGACGACAAGAAAACGGAGCGTCCGAAGCGGTAGCGATGTCCCTGTTCAAAAAAATCCTCGTACCCGTCGACGGTTCGGAGCCCTCGGACGCCGCGGTCGCACTTGCGATTCGGCTCGCGGCCGATCAGCACGCGAAGCTCATCTTCTTGCATGTATCCGAAGTCGCGAAGATCTCAGCTATGGTGTCGACCACGGCGATGTGCGCCGATCCGTCGGCTGCTCTCGATGCTGAACTTGCGTTTGGGAAGGAGTCCCTTCATCGAGCTGAGGCGGCGGCTCGCCAAGGCGCGGTCGATGCCGTTGCCCTGCTCGACGAAGGGAACAGCTCAGAGACGATTCTGGAAGCCGCAAAACAAAACGCCGCCGATCTGATCGTGATCGGCAGTCACGGACGCGGCGGTATTCAGCGTGTCCTCCTGGGCAGCGTCGCGGAAGCGGTGCTTCGACACTCGAACGTTCCGGTTCTGTTCACGCGCGTTCCCTAAGTCCGGCCACCCTTTTCATCTACTCTTGCCTAGTAATCGCGCGCCTTCGCGCGGCAATTCCCAGGCTTTCCTAAGCATTTCTACGTGGGGTATGGGCAGAAGCAGAGCGAAATGATGGAAATAGTGAATGAAGCATACGTCCGGCGTTTCGCCGCCGCTTTCGCCGCAGCCGCGGTGATCGCCGGCGCCGGATGTGCCTCCCATCAGCAGGCCGCCCCGCCCCCGCCATACGTCAAGACCATCGCCGCGCAGACCGGATCGATCCATCCGGTGGAGCAGCTGGCCGGCATCATCGCTCCGTACGAAAACGTCGCTATTCAGTCCACGTTGACCGAGCCGGCCGACGCTGTCTACGTGCAAGAAGGCGACGGCGTCACGCGTGGCCAGCTCCTTGCGCAGCTCGACACCGCTGACCTCGACGCCCAGTTGGCGGCAGATGTCGCGACAGCCAACGGCAACCATGCCAACACGGCGCGAACGACGTACCAAGGTTCGATGGCCATTTCACAGGGCGTCGACTCTGTGCGGGCCGCGCAGGCCGGCGTGCAGCAGGCGCAGGCCGACCTCGATCGGGACCAGCGCGATCTCACGCGCGATCAATCGCTGTTGGCGAGCGGTTACATCTCTCAACAAATAGTGCAAGCGCAGCAGACCACCGTCCAGAACGATCAGTCTACTCTGCGCGCCGCTCAGTCGGCGCTCGCGAACGCCAAAACGACGGTGCAGGCGAACGGGTCGTTGGATTCACCCGGCTTGCAGGCGTCGAGCGTTCAGCAATCGGCCGCGCAAGAAGCTGTGGCGCTCGCGCAGGCAGCGCAGGTCCGCGTTTCGATCGCCAAAGCGACCATCGTGTCGCCGATCGACGGCGTGGTCGTGAACCGGAATCTGAATCCCGGTGAATACCCGGGCACCCGGCAGATCTTCACCGTGCAGCAGATCTCGCCCGTCTTCGCGGTCCTGCACGGGTCCGGCTCCCAGGTCGCCGAAATCGCCGCGGGTGCGAAGGCGATCGTGGCCACCGCAGATACCGGCACCGATCCCAAGCTCACGGGGACGGTTGTGGGCGTCCTGAATCAGATCGTTCCCGGCTCGACCGACTTCGAAGTCAAAGTTCTGTTGAAGAACACGAGCGGCACGCTTCGTCCCGGGATGGCCGTTCAAGGACAAGTAGCGTTGCCGGTCGTCAGCGGCGTTCGCATCCCGACGACCTCGTTCACCGACGACAATCACGGCACGATCGACATCGTGACGCCCGACCACACGGTCAAGACGATTCACGTCGTGGAGATCGCCAATAGCGGCTCCACATCGATCGTCACCGGCGTGCAGAGCGGCACCCTGATCGTGAGCGACGGTCAGACGAGCGTCGGCGACGGCGAAAAGGTATCGATACATTGAGTCTCACTCGACTTTTCATCAACCGGCCTACCCTCGTCTTCGTCCTCGTGGCGCTGATGCTGTTCGCGGGAATCCTGTCGACCATGACGATCGTCAAGGAATTGTTCCCAAGCGTGAGTCAGCCCACGATAACCGTCAACGTGGGATACAATGGCGCGTCCGTGACGGAAATGCGCGACAACATCGTCCAGCCGATCGAACAGAATCTCGCAGGAACTCCCGACCTGCAATCGATCAGCGCCACCGTGCAGCAAGGTCAGGCGAGCATCTCGGCGCTGTTCACGATCGAATCCGACACCGCCACCGATCTCGCGCTGACGCAAAAGGCGGTTCAGTCGGCTTCGAAGCAGCTGCCGACGAACATCTCGCCGCCCACCGTCAATGTGCGAAATCCTACGGAATCGACGGTGGTGTCGCTCGGGTTGTTCTCCGACAAACTTTCGATCAGTCAACTCTCGCTGTACGCGCAGAGCGTGATCGCGCCGCAGATCGAGCAACTGCCGGGCATCTCGTTTGCGAACCCGGGCGGCGTCGTCACGCCTGCGTATGAAGTGGAAGTCGATCCGACGAAACTGGCCGCCGCCGGCTTGACGCTCAACGACGTCATCAATACCATTTCATCCGACAATGCCCGCGTGCCCGGCGGCTACGCCTACGAACCGAACCGTCAGACCACAATCGACATCCGGGGTGACATCCAGAACCTCCAAATGCTCCGCGACTTGCCGATCATCGCCACCGGAGGCGTGTCGGGCCTGACGTCGCTTCCCGGAGCCGTGAATCCCTGGACGGCGGCCAATTCGGTGGTGCGCGTGGCCGATGTGGCCAATGTCGTCGCAGGCAACGAGCCCCGTCAGCAATTCGCGCAGATCAACGGCCGGCCCGGGCTGTTCATGCAGGTGCAAAAAGCATCGGACGCGAGCGAACTCGATGCGGCCAACAACGTCCTGGACGACCTCGGAGCGCTGAAGCGGCAATTCCCCCAGATCGAGTTCAGTCTGGTCAATACGCAGGCGAAGTTCACCCTGCAGCAGATCACGTCGGTCACGCACACGCTCATGTACGCGATCCTCTTGACCGCCCTGTCTATGGTCTTCTTCCTCCGATCCTGGCGCAGCGCCATCGTCATCTGCATCTCGATTCCCACTTCGCTCGCCATCGCGATCACGGCCATGAAACTCATGCACTTGACGATCGACACGGTCTCGCTGCTCGGCATGTCGCTCGTCATCGGAATACTCGTCGACGATTCCACCGTCGTGCTGGAGAACATCGAGCGCCACTTCCGGCTCTTGAAGGAGCCGCCGAAAGAGGCGGCCATCAACGGGCGGACTGAGATCGGCGCGGCGGCTATCGTGATCACGCTCGTCGATGTCGTCGTGTTTCTCCCGATCGCGTTCATCGGCGGTCAAGTCGGCCGCAACATCGCAGAGTTCGCCATCGTGGTCGTGATCTCGACCTTGACTTCGTTATTCATCTCGTTCACGGTCACGCCGACTCTGTCCGGACTGTGGGCGCTGCGCTCGGAGTGGAATGCGCCGAAGATCGTGGACTTGTTCGGCCGGAAATTCGACGATCTGCGCGAGTGGTACGCGCACCGGGTGCTTCCCTGGACGCTGGAGCACAGCGTCGGGGTCGCGGTCTTCTGCGCCGTGACTTTTGTCGCTGCATTGTCGCTCGTGCCCTTTGGCGCGGTCGGCGAGGAGTTCATCCCCGCTAGCGATCGCGGCCAGATCTTCGTCCAGCTCACGTATCCGATCGGAACTCCCGTTTCAAAGGTGAAAGTCGGCGCCTTTGCGCTCGAACGAGAGATCGACAAACTATCCGACGTCGCGGCCGAAGCGGCCACGGCGGGGGCGTATTCCGCTTCATTCGGCGGTTACGTCACGCAGAGCAACGTCGCGCAGATCAATATTTTCCTAAAGGACGACCGCAAACATCCCACCACGTACTGGGTGCAGCAGTTAGGCCAACTCGCGCACAAGACGGTGCCCGATGCTCAGTCGGTGGCGGTGCCTTCGACGGGCACCGGCGGCGGCAACTCGCAACCGATCGACTTCATCGTCTCCGACCTCACGGGCGGCGATCCCACGAGCGCGGCCGAAAAGGTCCTCAACCTGCTCCGAAGTGTACCAGGCGCGATTTCCGTGAACAGCACGGGCACGCAACTCGGTCCCGAAGTCTCGATCCAATTCGACCGGGGGCGAGCGCAAGCTTTGAACGTGGATATCGGGCAAGCGGCGCAAGCCGCGGGCGCCGCCTTCGGCGGCGCGGTGGCCACGCAATTCGAAACCACCGCTGGACTCGAACAGGTACAGGTGATCTATCCGTCCGCAGATCAGACCAATCTCGATCTACTGCGCGAGATACCGATCCGCGCGCAGAACGGCGCAATCGTTCACCTCGGCGACTTCACGACGCTCTCGTCCACGCCAACCGCCCCGCTGATCACGAGAACGGACCGCAACACGGTCATCCACGTCGACGCGAATTTTGCGCCGAGCTCGTCGCTTTCAGCAGTAGATAGTGGTTTGCTGCGGCGGCTGCCGTCGCTGCATCTGCCCCCGAATATCTCCGTGCGCCCGGCGCCTCTTGGGCAACAAGATCAGATGCACCAAACGCTCAACGGCATGGGAAGCTCGATGATCCTGTCCGTCATCTTGGCTTACTTGCTCATGGTCTGCTTGTACAATAGCTACTTGGCGCCGCTCATCATCATTTTCGCGGCTCCCGTCGCCGCCATCGGCGCTTTGGGCGCGCTCAGCCTCACGCATCAGACGCTCAATCTCTTCTCGCTCATCGGCATGATCCTGTTGATCGGCATATCGATCAAGAACGGCATTCTGCTCGTCGACTATGCGAACACGCTGAGGGGACGCGGCTACGAGAAGCTTGCGGCGATCAAGGAGAGCTGTTTTACCCGGTTCAGGCCCATCATCATGACCAGTTGCTCGGTGGTGGCGGGAAACATCCCGCTTGCTGTGGCCATCGAAGCCGGCTCCGGTTCGCGTCAGAGTTTGGGCACCGTCGTGATCGGCGGCGTTGTGAGTTCTCTCGTGCTCACCTTGTTGCTGATTCCGACCATCTACGTCTGGCTCGCGCCGCCGGATAAACCGGCAGCGCGCGACGGCGACGCGCACCTCCCGCACGTCGAGGATCTTCCGCGGCCGCCGCTCCCGGCGGAGGTTCCTGGCTGACCGGCGCCCGGCTCGCCGCGCAATGACTACGGTTTGAACTGCGCGAACCCGCGTTAAAGCATGCGAAATGCCGGCCGGATCGTTGCCGTGCTCCTTGCGGCGTATGCGCTTTGCATCACGCTGCCAGACTTGACGCGAGCGATCGGCCACCCAGTCTACCTATTCGGCTATTCGCTCGATTCGACCGGCGCCGTGAGCGAGGTCAACGCCGGGTCATCCGCGGCCGCTGCCGGAGTCAGACCAGGCGACCATCTCGACTTGAGCGGCATCCAAAGAGACTTGCGCGCGATCGCACTCGTCGGCGGTTCTGCCACGCCGCACGCTCGGGCAACGATCAGTTTCACTCGCAACGGCCTCCGACGCGTGGTCGTCGTCTCCGCGGAGAGTCCCGAGCCTCCCTATCGCGGTCCCCTCGTACTAGCGCGCGAATTGGCCGGCATCGTCTACGTCATCGTCGGCGTCGCGCTCGTGCTTATACGGCCAAGCGCCATGACGTGGGGATTCTTCCTCTTCTGCTGTGCGTTCAATCCTGCGCCGTTCGCCGTCTTCGTCGCGCGCACGCCGTTTGTCGTCCTTTCGGTAGCATTCGTGATAAATGCGGCGCTCGCTGCCGCGGGTGTCGTCGGCGTGGCCGTCTTCGCCCTTCGCTTTCCGTCTGGGGTGACGCTCGGCTGGCGGACCGTCGCTGAACGGATCTGTGTTGCGTTGTTTGTGCCTTTGGCGGCGATGGACGTCTATGGCGCCATGGAGAAGTTGTTCTTCGGCGCTTTCACGTTCGCGGATACCGTGGCGCTCGGCCTCACGTCCGCGCTCGCGTTGCTCGCGGTGGTCGCGCTCGTCACCACGTATCGGGTCGCGAGCGGTGCGGAGCGCTCGCGGATACAGTGGGTGATCTTCGGATCCGGCGCGTCGCTTCTCGCATTCGGCGCGGATGCATTGCTGCTGGTGCCTCTCGCACCGTATTGGGTGCACGCCGTACTATTGGCCACCACCGTCTGCATGCCGCTCGCGGTCGCCTACGCGGTCATCAAGCACCGCGTGATCGACGTACGCTTCGTCATCAGCCGGACGCTGGTCTACGCCGTCTTGACCACGATACTGGTCGGCGTGTTCACGCTCATCGATTGGTTCATCGGAAAAGTTCTCGACCAAACAGGACTTGCGCTGACGGCCGAACTCGTCGCGGCGCTCGCGCTCGGCTTTTGGATGAACGGCTTGCATCACAGGGTCGACCAGTTCATTGACAGCGTCCTCTTCTGGCAGCGATATCTTGCCGCTCGCCGGCTGATGCGCGCCGCAGCCGGATTGCCACATGCGGCGAATGCCGCTGCGGTCGACGAAATGCTCGTCGGAGAACCGGTTGACGCGCTCAAGCTCGCGTCGGCAGCGCTCTTCCGTACGCGCGACGGCGTTGGATTCGCGCGCGCGGCCGCGCTCAACTGGCCGGACGGCGGCGCGGAGACGCTCGATGCGAGCGAACAAATCGTGCTGCAACTCAAGGGCGAACGCGCGCCGCTCCTGCTCGACGATGTCCGGTGGCCACGCCACGACCTTCCGCTCGGCGACCGCGCACCGGCGCTTGCGGTCCCAGTGTTCGTGCGCGACAGGATGTTCGCGATCGCGCTTTATGGCTCTCACTCTAACGGCGAAGCGCTCGACACGGACGAGATCTCGTCGCTCGATCGCCTAGCCGCCGGGGCGGCGGCCGCGTACGATCACATCGAAGCCGAGGCGCTGCGCGCCGAGATCGAACTTTTGCGCGCGCAGATATCTACCACGCGAGGGTAGCGCGGCATCTAATCATGCGCTGTCGACGTTCTTCAATGCCGACAACGTGCTGCGCACGATTGAGGATCTGCTCTGCATAAGTCATCTCGGCGACAACGAGGCGTGCCCGGCGATCTGTGCCAGCCGCCTGTGGCTCAAGACCTGGTGCCGCGCTGCAATAGCCAAGTCCAAGTGAAGTCGAAGGCGGTTCGCGACGTGCACGGCGGCGCTTGGTGGGCGCAGAAAACCCGCGGCATGAACTTCCGGATCCCGGACGCGGTCGACAGCAGGCCGTTCAATCGGCTATTGTGGCGAGGCATCATGGGCGAGACGGCCCCGTATCCCGAGGCGGCCGGCTGCCCGCATGCAGCCGGCCTTTCCTTTTAAGGCGCCACGGCCAGCCGGTTGCGGCCGTGCTCTTTTGCGACGTACAGCTCCCTGTCTGCGGCGCCGATGAATTGCGAGGCGTCTTTGGTCGAGACGTTCGCGAGCCCGAAGCTCGCCGTGACCCAGAATTGTTCGCCCGATTCTGCGTGAAATGGGGTGGATTCTAGCCTCGTCCGAATTCGCTCGGCGCAAACGGAAGCTTGGGCGGCGTTCACTTCAGGGAAGAGTATGCAAAATTCATCGCCGCCGTAACGCGCCACCACGTCCCCCGCGCGAGTTTCGCTTTGGAGAATGCCTGCTAGCGACTGCAAGACCCGATCGCCTGTCGCATGTCCGTAGTTGTCGTTGATGCTTTTGAAGTCATCGACGTCACAGATGCAGACGCTCAGCGGACGCTTGTGGCGAAACGCTGCGTGCACCGTGCTGGCCAGCCGCTCCTCGAAATGCCGCCGGTTGTACAGGCCCGTCATGGAGTCGTGAGTGGACTCGTTTTCGAGCCGTTCCTGCAACGACTTTATTTCCGTGATATCCGACTGCGTTATGACGATTCGAATCGCCTTGCCCGATTCATCGCGGACCGCCCGGCCCCGGGTCAACATCCAGCGATACGAACCGTCGCTATGCCGCATCCGGACTTCCGTCGAGAGGTTCGGCGTGAGACCATTGTAGTGCGCCTCGGCCAACGCCATAACGCGCTCGCGGTCGTCCGGATGTCCCAGGTCCCATAGCGCCCGCCGTGAATCGAGCGGCTCGTCCTTGGCTATACCGAGCATCGCCCTCCATTGCGGCGAGCAAATCACGTCGCCGGTCACGATATCCACGTCTAGGATACCGTTCTGCGACCCTTCGACTGCAAGCGCGAGCCGGTCTTCGCTGATCACCAAACGCCGAGCCGTATCGCTGAGCTGTTCGGTGCGCTCGGCGATCTGACGTTCGATATCCGCCATGTTCGCCCGGAGCTGCGCTTGGAGTAACTCCCGTGCCGCGTCTGCCCTGTAGAGCACTCGCGAATTCACGGCGACGAGCGCACCGAGGGTTATGACGTTTGCGGTGACGAGAAGACAGACACCGGCTTCGACGTCGTCGACGACGCCGTGTGATAGAATCAGCAAGCACAGCCAGCCGAGCATGACGGGTACGATGATGACCGGCGGAAGCAGCCGTCGGACGAGAAAGCCGGCGGCGTTTTCGCTGTTGATGACGCGCATGAACCCGCGGTCCTGCGACGACCAGAGCAGCGCTCCGTAGAGAGAGAATATCACAGCCGCCGTGACCGGCGACATCGCCGTTGTGAACTCTATCCTATAGAATTCGGCGGCATCAAAGAAGTACCCAATAATGCCGACGAGCGCGATGATCGCAGCCGCGGTGGCGAAAAGGTGACCGATCGTGGCCTTAGACTGGCCTCCGCGAGCGACATTTACGATGCCGATCTGGAGCATCATAAGCGCGACCGCCGCGTTGGGACCCATGCGGCCGGGATAGTCTCCGCCTCCAGGATCCGAAACAAGCGCCTGGTCCAGCCCCAGCTGAAGGCCAAAAATATATTCCACTAATGTTGCGACGGCGATCAGGAACGGCACCGCCATCAGTGCATATATTATCCTGCGGCCGTTTCGCGTCAACGGAGCGTGAGAGAGCATGACGATCGCAATGCTCATGAGCGCGAGGCATATCGCCGTGTTGACTTTTGCTGGAGTTGCGCCGGGCTTGGTCATCCATGAGACGTGCGAAGCCCAGCCGCTCAGAGTGGCGAGCGCGATGAGCAGGGAAATGTACGCGATGGCTCGCGGAAAGCCGATCGGTACGGCCGCGCCTGAGGCTGCGGAAGTGCCGGGGTGAGTCGACTTCGACAAATGGTCCAACTGCATCTAGTTTGACGAGCGGTAGAAGGTACCCTCACATGCGCGATGATATCTCTGAGAATACTAACGAGTAAGCGCGATGCGATCGGCGCCCCGCGCTATCTCAAAGTTGAGAGAAGCTAATGTCACCGATTGAAACGCTTTTCGGATTGCTCGTGGTGGTGGCGGCACTGACGTGGGTCGCGCAGCGCATCAACGTCGAGTATCCGATACTGCTCGTGATCGGCGGTCTGATCTTGGGCTTTATTCCCGGCTTGCCGCGCATCACGCTGCAGCCTGACGTGGTGTTCCTTCTGTTCTTGCCGCCGTTGCTCTACTACGAAGCGTTCAATTCATCGATCCGGGATTTCCGCCCGGTGCTGCGGCTGATAACGCTGAACGCGGTGTTCTTGGTCATCGCGACGATAGCCGGGGTCGCGTTGGTTGCGCACGCGCTGATCCCCGGACTTCCGTGGGCTGCGGCTGTGGTGCTCGGGGCAATCGTGGGCCCCACCGACGAAACCGCAGCGATCGCGATCGTCTCGCGACTTCACGTGCCGCGCCGTCTGATCACGCTGATCAAAGCCGAAGCCCTGTTCAACGACGCCACGTCGCTTGTCATCTTCAACGTCGCGCTGGTCGCCGCAGTGACCGGCACTTTTTCGTGGGCCGCAGGCATCTGGCAACTGTTCATCGATGCCGCGGGCGGCGTCGCCATCGGGATCGCAGCCGGCTGGATCGTGAGCATCATCCGCCGGCACATCGACGACCCGCTGCTCCAGAACACCGTTTCGTTGTTGAGCGGCTACGCGGCCTACTATCCGGCGGATGCGCTGCATCTCTCAGGGGTTCTGTCGGCTATCGCGGCGGGCTTGTACCTCGGGCGTCAGTCGTACTCGATAACGACGGCGACCTCGCGCGTGCAGATCAACGCGATGAGAGAGATCACGTTGTTCCTCATCAATGGACTATTGTTCATCCTCGTCGGACTGCAGCTGAGGCCGATACTGGTCGGGCTTTCCGGCGCACAATCTCCAGCCGCGCTCTTGGGCATGGCTGCAGCGATAAGCCTCACGGTGATCTTGGTCAGAATCGCTTGGGCGTATCCGGTTGCGTATTTGCCCGCGCTCATCTCGCCCAAAATTCGAGCTGGAGAAGGCCAGCCATCGTGGAAAAACGTCGCCGTCGCCGCCTGGACGGGCTTGCGAGGCGGCATATCGCTTGCGGCCGCTTTGGCTGTGCCCTTGACCATCGCGAACGGCGCACCGTTCCCACATCGCGACCTCATCCTTTACCTCACATTCGCCGTGATACTGGCGACGCTTGTCGGGCAAGGCTTGACGCTCCCGTGGCTCATCCGGATCTTAAGGCTAACCTCGGATAGTGGGGACCGCGAAGAGTCGCTCGCGCGGCTCAAGGCGGCTCGAGCCGCCCGCGCGACGCTGGAAAAGATCGCACGCGAGTCGTGGGCCGACGCCGATGTGGTCCGCGACGTTCGCGCTCACCTCAAGCAGGCGACAGCCCATCACCAAGCGATACGAGACCATACTCTGACCAGCGAGCAGTCTAAAACCGCCGATGCCGCTCGGCGCATCCGGCACGAACTCAACGAGGCGCAGAGCCGCGAGATCGTCCGCCTCCGGGATGAAGGCGCGATCAACGACGCGACCGTCCGCAAGATCCAGCGTGAACTGGACTTTGATGAAGTGCGTGACGAGGCATAGCCTTGTTCAGGTCTTAGGGACGCCGGGCGTTACTGGCGCTTGAAGAACTGCACCGCACGCTCGTGCTCTTTTGCCTTCTCAAGCGTCGTAAACGTACCGAGGTTTCGCCGCTTTCCCGTCTTCGGATCGGTCTTTTTTGAATAGAGCCTGTACTTGCCTGACGAAATTTTTCGGATCATCATCCACCTATTTGCGTGACGCCGGCCGGACTGGAACCTTGCCTGAACCCTCGATCGTAGCTGTATTTGTACGCGATGCTGGGGTAGGCGTACACGTCGATCGAGTCGAGGCGGAGATCGGCCACTTGAAAATCGGTGTTCGCCGCGTTGAGCGCGCCGAAGTTCGACGCGCTTCTTAGCGGAAAAGAGCCGGTCTTGGCGCATGAAGCGGAATTGGCCTTACAATTGAATGTGGTTACCGTCGCAAACGGCGACGCCACCGAGATCAAGACGTTGTTCTTATCGAATAGAATATCGCCGGGGCTCAGCGTGTCGACGTACCCGCTTACGACCCGGCCCGGCATCGTAGCGTGCGGCCAGACGACCAGGGCGACAGCAAATCGAAGGTTGTAGTTCGCCGCCCAGACGTTTCCTGCAGCGTCTACTCCGGCGCTCGTTATTTGCAAGATCGACGCGTCGGTGAGGTTTGATGAGCAGCCGCTGAGACTGCACACCGCGACCCCGTTTGCGCTTGGCACGTAGATCGTGCCTCCGGTGGGAATGGCGTCCATCGGCACGCCGAATTGGTCGTGAAAGCTTGCGACAAGTCTTCCGCATAGCGGCGCATATGCTTTGACGGTATTGGTGGCACCGCTCGGGATGAAAACGTTGCCGGCCGAATCCGATCCCAAGAACGTCGCGCAGGCCTTTAATCGCGCATTTGGGGGCGCCGTTTTGAACGTTCTTGAAGCGCCTGAAAATCGTCTGAAGCACTGGTGTTGCGGCGCTAGGACAATCCGAACTTTTGGACGTTCGACGCTTCTATTGCCGATACGCCATGAATCTCGCCTCGCAGCCCTGCCTTAAGGCATCGGGTCGCCAGCCTCGGCCGCTACCTCCGGCGGAGAGTCGCGCCAAGTTGCTTGAGGATCACACCGAGCACTTCGTCATCGCCCCGGGCGAAGAACATCGTGAGTGCGACCTCAACAATGGAACTCTCGCTAAGCCGGTGGGTATAGGCCAGGCTACGAAGGCGCTCGGAGATATCGTGACTCACGTTGACCGAAAGCTTGCTGCGCGTGGCCGTGGGATCCGACATTGCATCGTGGTCGGCGTAGTCCACCGGCTGAGGCGCGCGAGCGATCTCGCTCGTTTGGTCACTGGTAACTCCGGATGTGATTTGACGTCCCTCGTCTGGCATGTTAACGCTTCCTTGCCGCTCTGGAATATGGGTCCAGAACACCCCGCGTATTGAATTACCGGGATGCGACGAAAGTCTTTCTACGCCTGCGCTCGGCGATTCCTGTCCTGGCCTTTCCAATAAACGAAAGTTATCCGAAATTATTACGTAGTACGTCCCACTACGAAGCGGTCCAGTCCCGGCGGGGGGCTGTCAGACCCTGCGGCGACGCGGCGCGATTTCAGCTCGAGTCATCAACCGCAGGACCTTGGCGTCGGATCCGTTCTTGAAGAACAGCCAAAGCGCGCACTCGATGATCGAACTCTCGCTGGTTTGCTTTTCGTATGCGAGCGCACGAAGTCGGCCCGCCAAGGGCGTGCTCAATGAATGCGACGAACGCACAAATGTGGTGTCGCGTTTGAGCACACCGTTTGCGATCGTCTCCGGCACGCGGAGTCTGGACGCGGAAACCTTTCCGTTTCCCATGGCGCCATTTTGATGCTTGGCCATTTTGTTTGGTTCGCGCAACTCGTCTAAGTACCCGCACGATGCGACGAAAATGCACGAGCGCGCCGCTTGAAACACTGTTGCTAAGGATGAGTAGGCATGTCGTACTTTTCTTCACGCAGAGGTTCCACATCAGCCTGGGCGTATTGGCTTCGGCGCTGAAATCGGCATTGACGCCGTGGAGATGCCCGATCATGAAACTGGCTGCGAAAGAATTTCCGACGATCGTCCGTGCGCGGTGCGCGATACTCCTTGGTATCGTCGCTCTGCTTATTGCGATTTCATATTCGGCAGCGCCGGCCGCTGCAGACGGTATCGTCGCCATACACGTAGACGCGATACATCGTGTTGCGACGTACTATCAAGGCGAGCCCGAGCCGCTGGATTTCAACCGGCGATGCGGCACGTGGGGCGTGTACAATCCGTACATCGTCGACGACAGCTTCAACGTCCGCGCCAAGGGCGCGGCGTACTACGCGCTGCAGTTGCTGACGCAACAATGGGCCCTGCCAGGAGATCGGCCGCACGGCGTCCATCCCGTCACGACCAGCCTTGGTGAGAACAAACGTCTGCTCACGGCGTACGCTCTGAAAAGGCCTGACGGAATTTGGTCCGTGCTCATCGTGAACAAGGACGGCATCGCGCGGCCGGTCACCGTCGATTTCAATAGGGGCGGGGCGCCCGCGAATTTCACCGGCGCTGTGGACGTGGTGACGTTCGGCAGAGAGCAATACGGGTGGGCCGGACACGGACCCGCGGATCTGCCAAGCCCCGACTCAGGCCTGAAGCGCTCGACGAGGATGGACGGCGCCGGCACGTACGTCGTTGCGCCTGAATCGCTCACAGTCATTCGCGGAGCGATCGAAATCGCGCCGTAGAAGCTCGGGAAGTAAGACCACAGCAGATTCCCGAACCACGCACGCGTGATGTCCGACAGCGCGCGATCCGTTCGAGAAGAGCCGGCCGGGGTTTACCCGTCCGGCACCATTTCGTTTCTCTTCTCGGACATCGAAGGCAGCACGAAGCGCTGGGATGAGCAACCTGACGCGATGCAGCACGCGCTGCGCCGGCACGACGATCTCATGCGCGCCGCTATCCGCGCACATCGGGGCCACGTCTTCAAAACCATCGGCGACGCGTTTTGCGCGGCGTTCCGGACAGCACCTGATGCGGTCGCAGCGGCGCTCGATGCACAGCTCGCCATAGAGGCCGAGCCCTGGCCGGTGGCGGGTGGCCTGTCGGTGCGCATGGCGATCCACGCGGGACTCGCCGACGAACGCGACGGCGATTATTTCGGCACAACGGTGAACCGCGTGGCGCGATTGATGGCCATCGCCCACGGCGGGCAAATCCTTGTGTCGGGCGCGGCAGCCGGACTGTTGGGCGGCGCGCCGGAGTTGCGCGACTCGTTGCGCGACCTCGGCAAACACCGTCTCCGCGATCTCGCGCAACCGGAACAAGTCCATCAAGTCGTCGCGCCTAAGCTCCGGCAGTTGTTTCCGCCGCTGCGCTCGGTCGACTCGTTGCCAAACAATCTTCCGCTTCAGTTGACGAATTTCGTCGGCCGTGACGAGGACGTTGGAGAGATCGAGAAGCTGTTGACCGGCGCCCGGCTCGTCACGGTGATCGGCACCGGGGGCATCGGCAAGACCCGGACCGCGCTGCAGGTCGCAGCCGATCTCCTCGACGACATGCCGGACGGCACGTGGTTCGTCGATCTCGCGCCGATCAAAGAGCAGACCCCAATCGCGAGCGCGATCGCGCTTGCGCTCGGACTTCGTGAAAGCGTCGAACGGCCGCCCCTTGAGACCGTCCTCGATAACCTCGCACAGCGAAAGCTTATGCTGGTGCTGGATAATTGCGAACACGTCATCACGGAAGCCGCGCGCAGCGCCGACACGTTATTGCGCAATTGCGCGGGTCTTAAGATACTCGCGACGAGCCGCGAGCGGCTCAATATAGGCGGCGAACACGTCTACGTCCTGCCGTCACTTTCCGTGCCGGTTCTCGGCGTGCGGCTCAAGGCCGAAGATGCCCGGCGCTACGGCGCGATCGAGCTGTTCGAGAATCGGGCGCTGGCGTCCGATTCGCGGTTCCGGCTCACCGATGAGAATGTAGAGATCGTCGCGGACGTCTGCCGGCGGTTGGACGGCATCGCCCTCGCGATCGAACTGGCCGCGCCGCGATTGAAGATCTTCAGCGTCCGGCAGTTGGCCGAAAAACTCGATGAGCGATTCCGATTGCTCACAGGCGGCAGCCGCTCGGCACTGCCGCGCCAGCAGACGATGCGCGCGCTCATCGACTGGAGCTACGACCTCCTCACGGAGCCGGAGCGCGTGATGTTCCGCAGCCTCGGCGTGTTCACGAGCGGCTGGACGCTGGAAGCCGCCGTCGCGATCTGCGCCGATGCCTCAACATCGGAATGGGAAGTGCTCGAGCGGTTGTCGGCCTTGGTCGAGAAGTCGCTCGTCCAGGTCGAAACCGATGCGGAGACGATGCGCTACCGGTCTCTCGAGTCGACCCGGCAATACGCCCGCGAAGCTCTCGAACTCAACGGCGAACTTGCGGCGAGGCTGCGCGCTCATTGCACGTACTATCTCGGCGTTGCGCGCCGCGTCGATGAATTGTTCGTCGGCCAAGGAAAAAGCGACGAGGCCTACGAGCTTGCCAATAAAGAAGCCGATAATTTTCGCGCGTCGCTGACGTGGGCGTTGAGCGACGGGAACGATCTCGCGTCAGGCTGCGAGACCGCCGCATGTCTTTCAATATTATGGACGCGCTCGCTTCGGTTCGAGGGTTGGCAGTGGCTTAATGCCGCGCTGCGCAGCGAACCGGCCGATCCCCGCTTGACCGCAGCGACGCTCCTGGCGCTCTCACGTGTGTTGCCCGACGGCAAAGACCGCGTCTTGCAAGTGAGCGCCGCCGTCGCGGCGTATCGCCGAGTCGACGACGTGCTGGGCTTGGCATCGTCGTTGTCGAGCGAGGCAGAGGCGCGGCGAGCGATCGGCGAGTACGCGGCTGCGACCGCGGCGCAGACCGAAGGATTGGAACTGTACCGCGCACACGGGGCGCCGGCGCAAGTAGCCGCCGCGCTGCTCACGCTCGGCAGCATCGAGACGATCGTCGACCGGCGCGAAACGGCGCGGCGTCTGCTCGAGGAAGCGCGCATGCTGAATCCGCGCAACGGCAGCATCGCCACAAATCTGGCCGAGTTGGAATTCGCGGACGGCAACTTCGAGTCTGCGGTGGACTATGGCCTCGAAGCCCTCGAGTATTTCAGACGTAGGCACCCATCCAATGCGTGCATCGCCCTGTGCAACTTGGCCGCCTATTCGCTCGCGTTGGGCCGCATCGAAGACGCCCGGGTGTTTGCGCGCGAGGGACTGGAGATCGCTCACGGACTTCATGCCTCGGATCTCATAGCGCTCGCGATCCAGCATCTCGCCTCGGTCGCGTGCGCTTCCGGAAAGCCCGAGCGGGCCGCGCGGCTGCTTGGGTTCGTGGACAGTCAGTTCGCCAAGCTCGGACTGCAGCGCGACACGAGCGAACACTTCACCTACGACCGGCTTCGCGTGACTCTCGCCGACTCGTTCTCAGGCGATGCGATGAGTATCCCGATGGCCGAAGGCGGCACCATGAGTGAAGACCGGGCGTTCGCCGAAGCAATGAACGATTAGCGCCCAACCTGATCCTGGGTCATCGGCAACCGCGCTTCGGCCGGCCCGTAAGGCTTGGCGACGATACGGTAGCTGAATTCCAGCGTCGACCGGCCGCCGCCGCTCTCGCGAACCTGAAAACCGCCAGGCGATCTCGTGGCCACGTATAGACCCTTGCTATCTCCGTCCGGTGTGATGAACACGAGATAGTCGCTCTTCTGGTCGATCGCGTTTGCAAACGCGCCGTCTATCCGAACGTAGGCCGATCCGCCGATGAGCTGTGCTTCGCCGAAGTCTTCCATGGTCGGCGAGCTCTCGCGCGGCGCATACGAGATCAATTGATGGCCGGGCGAGCTGCAACCGGTGTGGCACGAGCCGGACGTCGTGATCTCGCCTGCGATGGTGAGATTTCCCTGTTGGTCCAATTTCAAGACCTTGGTGTTCGCGGCGTTTCTCGCGAACATCAACGGTCCCGTGCCGGTCGCCTGGATATCCAGTACCGCTTCGGAGGAGCTGGCGCTCGTGCCGGCGAGAGCGGCGGCGGTCCTCGACGCACCGCTCACTCCGATGCCGGTGCCGGATTCGCCGAACAGGCCCGTGCCGTGATAGGACCTACCAGAGACGCCGAAATTCATCGTGCCGCCATCTTGCGACTGATCCACGCCGACGACGCCGTACGAGCAATGTTTGGTCATCGAGCTGGGATTGTGCGTCTCCGAGTATACACCGTTGCCGCCCGGATTGTGCGCTTCGACGGCGTTGCCCACCATGGATTGCGACACGATGCCCTCGCCCGTGCTCTGCTGCTCGACGTGGAAGCACGACGTGCCGTTGGAGCATGCCTTGTCCGGTGACACGAGATTGCGAGCCGCATGCGCTTTGCCGACCCCAAGCACGGTCAACGCGACCGCAAGCAAGGCGATCGAACCGGCAGAAATCCAACGAAAAGACCCGCTTGCAATACGCATTGCGCTCTCCTTCTATATAGGACGGTTTAGTCAACCGTCGTTCGCCTTTGCGTCCGGACGATACCTTCGCACTCCGCTGATTCGAAATACCCATTGATGCGTCGCGCGATAATATCGCGACGGACGATCGTCAGGGCTTCGGGCGTGCGTCGTCGTCTCGCCAGGGGTCGGCGAGCGCGGCACGTTGGACACGACCGGGAAATAGCCCGGCGGGATGTTCCGCCACCCAAGCGCGCGCACACACCGCAAGGTATTCGAAATTGTGGTATTGCGAGGCACCGCGTTTGCGGCGCATCACCGCGATGACCGGTGCGAGAAGTTCCCAGTAGTGGACGATCAGACGCCCGAACATATCCATGAACGGGTCCGATGCCACGATATTGTTCTTGAGCAGCGTGCCAAGCTCGTTGAACCAATTGAGCGCGTTGAGCTCCAGATGCGTGCGGGCGTCGGCGAAGCCTATCGCCTCCAGCTCCCCGCGGTACGCTTCGTCGCGCATCCTAAAAGGCAGATCGCTTTGGACGTAGCGCAATGCTTCTTGAATCTCGTCGCTGCGGAACTCTTTTTCGACCGAGAGCACCGCCTGCAGTTCGGTGGCCGCGCGCATGTGACGCAACTGCACCACGGCTGCCACCGCCGTCGCGCCGATCACGAGGAACGTGCCGACCAACGCGATCGTATTGATCAGTTCGTAGGACATGCCTGCGTCGTTTTGCGTCGGACGTCAGGTCCCTTTATCGGCTCCGATGTAGCGGATGAACTTGATGATGAAGGCGGGCGACGTCGAGAACGCCGACGCATCGCCGTACACGACGTAGACTTCGCCGCCGGGCACTTTTTGATGAAATGCCGCGGAGAGATTCCATCCATCTTCAAACGAGAGCGTGCTTCCCGGCGAAGGCTTCAAAAGGACCGGCGGCGTGCCGATGATCCGGCGGATGCCGAGCGCTAGCGCCTGATTTGGGCCGGATTGATACGAGTAGCTGAACCGCTCGAGCCATTCCGTCGACTTGCTGCCCGCATCCAGGTACTGATCCGTGTCGTCGAACTCCAACGTGACCGCACCCCGGGTTCCGTTTCGAAACGTCGAACTGCGCGTCCACGAGTTCAGCCGGCCCGGTCCGAAGCGGCCGGTGTTGAACGAGACGAAGGTGGGCATCGAACTGTTGTTATTGTATGCGATCGTGCCGCCTTGTTGCGTGATCGGCGAGAAGACATTGTTGGGCAGGAGCAAGTACGACGACCCCGTAGTCAACTGCGCACTCATCAAGGTTCGCGACGCTAGCGACAGCGCCAGGCTATTGTCGGTCTGGTCGAGAGCGCCCGCGTGGTTGTGATACCGGTCCAGGTTTCCGCTCACGTCGAATTCGGTGAACCGCGCCGTGGTCGGATACTTGAACGGCTTGAAGAAGTTGATATTGTATCCGGCGATGTCCGGATGTTGCACGATGCCATCCTCGGGATTGAAGTACGCTCCCACCTGACGCAAGACCGCGAACGCATTCGCACCGTCCGCCGAGTAGACGCCGGTGCCGGCCTCGTAGCGTTTCGCTTGCGAATCATCCAACACGTTCGTGCCTGAATCGGTCCCGAAGCGGGCGAATTGCTCGAAGTTCTTCAAATTGTTGTGGGTGAGGGTCACACCGTCTGCGGCATCGTGAAGCGTGGGCGTATCAACAAGGCTGCCTTGGAAATTCACGGCCGTTTGCTGATCGGGCGTGACATAGTTGAGGGCTTCCGCCGTGTCGTCGCGATCGACGCTCAGCACGTGCAGCATGCCGTAGCTGAACAATCCGCGCTGACCTTCCACGGCGTAGCCATCGCTCGGCGTCGGGATCTTCGGCGTATAGAACTCGATGATCCCCGGGCAGCCGGAACAGACGCCATTGGGATAGCTATAGAAGTTTCCGCCTTGCGTGAAGAATGGCCTCACTTCGTTGAAGATACGTTGAAAGGCGGTCGGCGCGATCGTCTGCTGGTCGGTCTCGACGTTTGAATAGTCCGGATGGATCGTGCCGACGAATGAAGTGCCGGGAAGGATCGGAATGGAGATGTCGGCGCCCGCGCGGGATGTGGACCCGCCGATGCGGCGCGAGGCGATTTCGCCGAGCCCGTAGACGCCGATGCGCGGCCGCTCTCGCAACGCGGAGAGGCGCGGCAATCCTGCCAGCGATCCGGAATAATTGACGTCGTTGAAGTCGCTCTGCACCGGACCGTAGCTCCAGACGAACGCATCGTTCGTCACGGGCATGTAGCGGATGAATTGGATGCGCCAATCGCCGGCACCGGTGCCGTGCATCACCGAGAGCGGTATGCGCATGGTGATCGCATAGCCGCCGGGCACGACCTTTCCGGCGCTCGACCAGGCCGGCTCGAACGAATTGTTCTCGGTGGAGTATTGATAGTGGGTGCCGATCGCCGTGGATGTGAACTTATACCGGAAGCCGCGCGTGCCGTTCGGCCAGAGGTCGACCTGCACTTCGTCGTCGGTGTCCAGGCCGACGCCGTTCGTATGTTCGGTCGTACGCACGGGAATGCTCTGCTTCGCGTCGATTCCCACATAGAGATATGTGCCGTCGCTCATCGTATAGATGGTCGTCGCTTGGGTCGCCGCGGCGTGATCGCGTAGATCGTACGTGAGTTGCGCGACGGCGGCGTTCTTCCACGCAGGATTGTCGAGCGTTCCATCGATCGGCGGCGCGACCGTCGTCTGCGGGACCGTCAGCGCGCCGATGTGCGAGTCGGCTGCTGCGGCAGGCATCGTAGATGTGGTAACCGCGAGCAGCGCGCAAAGCAGTACCGCGCGACGCACCATGAGGCACCTCCGACGAGCTACTAATTTGTTAGTTATTGTAGCGTCGCGCCGCGTCCTTGTCAACTGGAAATTATTCGAGGTCAGGATTAATGCTCAATTAACGAAGCCTGAATTCGGTCCAGGAGCTTGTGACGCGGAAACGGTAGGTTGGAATATGTCTATCGCGCGTTTCGCCGTCACGCGCCGCGTCACCGTGGCGATGTTGTCGGCCGCGATCGTGATCCTCGGGCTCTTCGCAGCACCGCGCCTAGCGGTCGCATTGCTGCCGACATTTGCGCCGCCGGTCATCTCCGTCAATGTCACGTACCCCAACGCGTCTCCTGAAACCATCGAGACGACGGTGACGCGGCCGATCGAGAACGCCGTGAGCAGAGTCTCCGGCATTGACATCCTCGAGTCGACGTCCTCGCAGGGTCAGTCCTCGGTCCGCGTTCAGTTCCTGTTCGGGACCGACATCAATGCAGCCGCGGTTGACATCCAACAGCAAGTCGCCCGCATCCGCTCGTCGCTGCCCAACGACCCCGCGCTTCAAGAACCGCAGATCGCGAAGGCCGATCCCAACGCGACTGCCGTCCTCTCGCTCCAGGTCAGCGACGCTACGCGTTCGCAGCGCGACTTATCGGATCTCATCGTCAATGAGCTGTCCGACGAACTTGCTTCGGTCCAAGGCGTCGGCAGCATCGGTGTATCCGGCGTCACGCAGCGGGCGATCATGGTGGAGCCCGACGTTCACCGTCTCGCCGCGTTGGGACTGACTCTCGGCACATTGATGACGCGCCTCGGCAATGAAAACGTCGATCTTCCGGCGGGCGTGATTCAGATCGGGCCGCAGGAATTCGGCATCCGCACCAACGCGCTTTACAAATCGCCGGACCAGGTGGCCGACACGATCGTCACCGTCGCGAACGGCGTGCCGATTCGTCTCCGCGATGTCGCTCAGGTTCGAGACTCGATCCAAGAGCAGCGGGTTTTTTCGCGCGTGAACGGATCGCCATCCGTGCTGCTCACGGTGACCGCTCAGCCGGATGCCAACGTCGTCGCGGTTGCAAATGGCCTTAGCGACAAGATCAACGACATCAGCCAGCGCTACCCGAGCATGAAGTTCCACACCATGCTCGATCAGCGGGAATTCATCCTCATGGCGCTGGCCTCGCTCGAGCACACCGCTCTCTACGGCGCGATTCTGGCTGTCGTGATCATCCTGCTTTTCCTCCACTCGTGGCGTGCCACCGTCATCGTGGCCGTATCCCTGCCGGTTGCGGTGCTGGGCGCGACGTTTGTCTCGTACGTTTATCATGAGACGATCAACGTGATGACTCTCGGCGCAATCGCGCTTGCGATGGGGTTGATCGTCGATGACGCGGTCGTCGTCATCGAGAATATCTCGCGGTTCCTGCGGACCGGTATGTCCCCGTCCGACGCCGCTGAAGGAGCGACGACGCAGATCATGGGCGCCGTGGTCGCATCGTCCGCTACGGTCGTCACGGTATTCTTCCCGCTCTTGCTGATCCCCGGACTTCAGGGACTCATCTTCGGACCGTTCGCCATCGTCGTGATGAGTGCAGTGGCCATATCTTTACTCGTCGCGGTGACCGCCGTTCCGATGCTTTCGAGTGAATTGCTCCGGCGCCAGTCGGTCGACGAAGGGAGTGCGCTGACGGTTCCGAGACAGTCGTTTTCCGATCGCTTCGATCGCGCGTATAAGCGGTTTGAAAATGCGTATCGCGCGGTCCTCGCCTTCTGTTTAGACCGGCCGCGCCAAGTGATCGGCGTGGCGGCGGGTTTGTTCGTGATCGCTGTGGTCGTGCTCGAGCTCGGTGTCGTGCCGAGCGAGATCTTCCCGGCTTCGGATTCGCGTTTCGTGCAGTTCGATCTGCAGGCGCCGAACGGCACGGCTCTCAGCGTGATGAATAGCATCTCCAGAAGCGTTGAAGAGGCATTTCAGCACGATCCGCGCGTCGTCGCCGTGGGCGCGACCATCGGGCAGACCGGCGGAAATGCCCGGGCCATCACGAATCGCGCGAGTCTCCAGATCACGCTGCAGCCCGGCACGAGCGGCCCAGCCGCCGCCGCTTTTGTCCGCGATTGGCGGCAACGCCTCAACGGTGCCGGAGCGAACCACGACCACTCAGGCCAAAGTGCCGCGCTGCACCGGACGATGATCGGCACGATCGCGCGCGGGCAGACGATCGATATCGTCCAGCGCCAGATCTCGCAGGGCCAGACCGCGCTCGAGCTCGAGATCTTCGGCCCGGACATCAACAAGCTCTTGACCATTTCCGACGGCGTGATGGCCGCCATCGCGAAGATCCCCGGCGTCGGAGATCCCGATAAGAACGTCACCAATTCTCAGCCCGAAATCGACGTGGCGATCGATCGCACCCGGCTGCTCGCATCCGGTCTTGGCACGAGCGACCTCGCGCAATTCCTGAGCACCGCGACCAACGGCTCCATCGCATCGTACTACCAGATCAACGGCATACAATACCCGATCATCG
>DATCBN010000063.1 GCA_036511855.1 Candidatus Eremiobacteraceae bacterium
GACCAGTGCGAGACGGGAACGAAAAATAGCGCCCACGGCTGAGGCCAGATGAGGTGGCCGCTGTCGTATACGACCGGAGAACCGTCTCGATTGGCACCCCAGCTTTCTCCGGAGTTAGCGCCGAGGGGTTTTGGAGTGTAGATCATGATGTGCGAGTGCCACGCTTTGACATGATCGTCGATGTATGAATCCTTCGCCATCATGTAGGCCATGGAACCATTCTCCGGCACTGACAACTGCTTTTCGGCGATGGCCGCCGTTAGGCTCGTGCGTATCGCCGCTTCGGTCGCGCCGGCCAGCGCCATCTTCGTCTCAAAGAGCGTGTAGGGCACAACGGTGCGCGAAGCTGGCGGATTGTAGCAAATCGGCGTCTTTACTCTTGGGTTCCAGAAATTGTCGTCGTCGAAGGCCTTGGTCCACGAGCGCTCCACGATACACGTAAAGCCGTTCGTGCCTTTTATGGCGGTTTGGTAGCCTTGCGCGTCGAGCACCACGACGGTCGCGTGAGCCGAGATCGCCTTAGGCGCGGCAGTGCGCGCGAAGTCGATTTCGCTTTGGCGATCCGGCATCATGTATTGCGCGATCGGCGCCATCTTCGGATAGAGAGTGCTTGCGGCTTCAGCGTGTGCTGAGAATGTCGCCGACGCGACAGACGCGAGCGCGAGCGCGCAGATAGTCATGATCGTACGATTCATTGTCATTTGTGATACACCTGATGCCTGCGTTGTGAGCGACGTAATGTCGGCGTCGGTTTGGGTTGATCGCGGAAATCCCCTTGTGACGGAATGTACTCAAATCTTCAAAAGGTGCGCGACTCCGCGCGAACCGAGGTGGTACGATTTGCGTGTTGGATGCAGATGGCACTCGCTGTCGTTTGCTCCACTTTTGGCACGGTGGGTTCGATTCGCTCACCGTGCCGTTACTCACGAGCTAGAGGGAATCCAAATGTCGAAATATCGTTTGGTTCGAATAGCCCTCTTGGCGGTGTTGGTGCTGCTCGCCCAGGGAACATGGGTTCTGGCGGGCACGACCGGTGCGCTCAATGGTGTGGTGTCATCGAAAGATGGAACACCGCTTGCGGGCGTCAAGGTTACGGCAACTTCTCCGTCCGAGTCGGTTTCCACGGTCACCGGAGCTTCCGGTAACTTCTCGTTCGTCTCGCTCTCGCCCGACACATATGAAGTGACGGCGAGCAAGGACGGCTACGACACGTCATCGCAACCCGGCATCTCGGTCTTCGCCGACAACACGCAAAACGTGAAGATCCAGATGCAGGTGGCGACCAAGACACTCGGTCACATCACGACGACCGCGGCTAGCGCGCTCGTGAAGGCCGGCACGACGTCTGACGTCTATTCGGTCAACGCGGCAACGCAAGCCAAAGTCGGGTCGATGGGCGGCGGCGGCAGTCTCGATGCTGCATACGGCGCCATCGCGACCACGCCGGGCGTCGTCGTCATCCCCGGCCAGATGGGCTGGTTTCAGACGATGCACATCCGCGGCGGCGACAACGATCAAGTCGGTTACGAATTCGACGGCGTTCCCGTCCTGCGTTCGTACGACAACTATCCGGCATCAACAGCATCGGCGCTCGGCCAGCAGGAACTGCAGGTCTACACCGGCGCTGCTCCCGCGAACTCTGAGTCACAGGGCATTTCAGGCTACATCAACCAAGTCATCCGCAACGGCACGTATCCCGGCTTTGCGGACATGAACCTTGGCATCGGCGCACCCGCGCTGTACAACAAGGCGAACATCGAAATGGGCGGTGCCACGCCGGATCGCAACTTCACGTACTTCGTCGCTTTCGGCGGCTACCATCAGCAATTCCGCTACTACGACGAAAACAACGGCGCTAGCATCACCCAAACGTGGGGCACACCGTTTGCGAATACGTCACCGGCGGACGGCTGCAAAGATTCGGGCGGAAACTACACGCCCGACGCCAAGAACTTCCGCTCGTGCTACAACACAGGCATCGGGCCGGGCGGCGTTGCGCTTGCTTCGCCGGTGCTCTTCGGCAACAATTCAGACGTATGGGATTACGAGAACGTCGTCAACCTGCACTTCGGCCTGCCGCATAAGAATGACGCCGGCAAGGACGATATCCAGCTGCTGTACGACAACTCGTACCTCTACAATAACGTATACAGCTCAGCCTCCGACTGGGGCGTCACCACGCCGGGTTTGTTGCAAAACCTGAACGGCGGCGCACCGGTGTTCGGCTATTTGAGCGGACCCGGCCTCGGCTACCAATATCTTGGTAAGGTCGGTGGCGCGCTGGGTTCGGGGGTTACGGCCGGCCAACTCGCCGGCATGGTCAACCCCTACTATTTCCCGTACAACCCCAACAGCACCAAGCCGTCTTCGTACTTCGGCGGCGCTTTGGCCGCGATCAATCCCAATCAGCGTGACGGCTCGGCCAACCCCAACTCGATCATCAAGCTGCAGTACCAGAAGAACATCGGCACGTCGCAGTATTTTCGCATCTACGGCTATTCGAACTACTCAGTCTGGCCGCAAACGTGCCCAAATACGGCGTTTACGAATTTCATCGGCTACTGCCCGCTCAACTACTACGTGCAGACGACGACCAACGGCTTCAGCGGGTCGTATGCAAACCAGATCAACGATAAAAACCTGATCAATGTGGAAGTCAGCGACACGTTCGCGCGCGATTACCGTGCGAATGACACCACGATGGTCAACGACACAACGCTCTTCGGATCGCCCGATCGGCCATTCTTGTGGGCCGTCAACTCGGCCAATCCGACGAGCGGCGTGTGCTACACGCCGGCCGGCGCACCCGTCAGCTGCTACAGCTCTAATGCGGCGACAGTGGGCTTGCAAGCCGCGTCAACCGGCAGCGCGATTCTAACACTGCCTGCTACCTGCGGCTCGGGAGCGTGCGAATGGTTCGCAGCAGAAAACGGGCGGCGAGGCGGCGGCAACCAGGCCGATCCGACGTACCTATCAAGCTCGATCACCGACCAATGGAAGCCGTCATCGCAACTGCTGTTCAACTTCGGCGTGCGCGTGGACAGCTTCCGTTACAAGCTCTCGGACACCGGTGGACCCGCGCGCAACTTCTGGTTCAACTCGTTGAACAGCAGTTGGTGTGTGCTGCCCGGCGCGGGCAATACGCCGGCCTTCAATCCGAACGATGCTAACGCCGTCAACCAACCGTGCCCAGCGGGTCAGGTTGCGGTACATCTCACAAACCTACCCAACGACACGACGCGGTTCAACGTGTTCGAGCCGCGTCTCGGCGGCACGTACACCCTCAACTCGAACAACGTGATTCGCTTTAGCTACGGCAAGTACACGCAGGCGCCCAACACGGCGTTCCAGCAGTACAACTTGCTGCAGCAAGACCTCGCGAGCTACGATGCGATCAACTTCTGGAAGGCTGGGTTCACGACCACGACGCACGCGATCCGGCCGCCGACCTCGAACAACTACGACTTCTCGTGGGAGCATCAGTCCGGCGACATGAGCTTCAAGGTCACACCGTTCTTGCGCCAGACGAAGGATCAGATCCAGAACTTCTTCTTGGATCAGAAGACGGCATTCGTCTCGGGCCTCAACGCCGGCAAGCAAACCTCAGACGGCGTCGAGTTCGAACTGACCAAGGGAGACTTCAACCACAATGGACTATCCGGCTTGTTCTCGCTGACGTACACGCGCAGCTTGATCAAGTACAGCCCGCTGCAAAACGGCGGCAGCGTGCTCAGCACGGTGAATCTGGGCATCCAACAGTACAACTCGTACACGAGCGCATGCAAAAACGCGGCCCCGTCCAACAGCCCGAACGCGCTGTGCGGAACCTACGGCAACGCCAACGCCATCGCGACCGAGTTGAGCGGCGTGGCTAACCCGTACTTCAACGCGCCGGTCCGGCCGCTGTTCGACCTCAACGGCGCCTACGCTCCGTTCAACACGATTCCGGGTGGAGTCGAGTCCACGGAAGATTCCTACGAAACACCGTTCAACGCGGCGGTCGTGCTCAACTACAAGATCAACAAACTCTCCATATCGCCGCAGTTCCAGTTCTTTGAGGGGACCCCGTACGGCGCTCCGCTGTCTGGTTACGGCGTCGATCCGGCGAGCTGCTCCGCTCTCGCAGGCGGCACGATCTCGGGCGATCCGCGCTACAAGTTCGGCGGCACCGGAAATCCGTTCGATGCACTGACGTGCACGGGTACGATTCCGACGCCGGATCGGTTCACGGGCAACTTCGACAACCTCGGCGCATTCAGACTGCCGAATCAGTTCATGATGCACATGCAGATCTCGTACGACGTCAGCCAGCGGGTTGCGCTCTCGCTCAACCTGGTGAACCTCATCAACAGCTGCTCGGGTGGTTCATCGGAACCGTGGACGCACTTGGCCAACAACAAGGTATGCAATTACACGCTGCCTGGTTACAACGCGCCGCTCGCCTACGGATCGAACATCTACAACCCGGGTTCGACATTCCAGCCGATGCTCCAGTACCCGTACCAGGAGAACCCGGTATCGACCCAGCCGTTCAACGCATACCTCAACTTGAAGATCAAGATCTAAACGTCAAGGCTGCGTAGAACCACATCGGGCGGAACCCGGCGTCATGCCGGGTTCCGCTCTCGCATTCAATGGATCCTAAGAAAACGCTCAACCCTTCATGGGTTGAGCGTTTGAGCATATTCTAACGACTTTATTCTGAGTCGGTGCGGCTCCGTAGCAAGCGAACGTCCGACAGGCCGGGAACTCAACCGCCGTTGGGCAGACCTGTTGCCTTGCTTGGTTGATTGCGCCGCTTCGCCGCGTTGACGCATTCTCGACATATCGCCATGCCCTCGCGCACCCTGCGAGAGAGACAAAGCGTACATGTCTCTTTTAGACGTGGACGCAATTGATCGCTTGATAACATCGCGCTCTCCAATGGCGACAAGGCGACGACTTAGCCGGTCGCCGCCTCATGCTTAACAGACAATGGTATTGTAGCAGGTATCAATTCGAAAGGCCAGCGCGTCAGAAGGCGCCGATGCCGTTCGGCGTACCGTTGCCGGTCGGACCGTCGTATCCCGGCCCGGCATTGCAGAGTGGCGAACCTCCGCAGTGCCCGTTGCTGCCGTGAATGACGTCGAAGAGGCTGTGATGGAAAACGTGCAAACCGCGAGCGTAGTGTAGGTGGTTCTCGTTTGCCGCCAGCGCGTAAACGCCGGCGATGATCGGTGAGGCCGCGCTTGTCCCGCCGCCGACCAGCCAGCCCTGCTCGTTGTACGAGTCGTACATGGCGACGCCGGTGTTGGGATCGGCGACTGCTGCGACGTCTGCCACGGTCTTGCTGATGAGGCATAACGTGTCGTGCTGCCAGGTCGGCTCTGGTTCAAAGGGCGTGCATCCGCTGCCTGCACCTTTCCAGGCCGATTCGCTCCATCCCCGAGTGTTGGATGCGGTTTCCAGACTCGTGCTGCCGACAGACCAATAGTCCACCGTTGCAATCATGGGCTCTCAAGTGCTTCGGCGTTGCGCAGCGCGATCTCCGGATTTTCGAAAACGCGATCTCGGCGTTTGAGGACGCGCGCAAGATCATCGCGACCCTCGAAGCTCCCGTAGACGTCTACGAGGTCAAGACCGAGCTTGCGTTGACGCATCTCCTGGCGGGCCACACCGAATCGAGCGTCGGGCGATGCGAAGCGAGCGGCGGAATTCCTAGATCGCGCTTTTGAGTTGATCGAGGGTGCGGCACGCGACATGGACTCGCCGTCGACGCGAGACGTCTTCATGAACCTCAGCGTTAGTCGAGAAATCGTCGACGCTCACGAGAAGAATTGTTGGCCCGCTTACGCCGGTAGAGAGCAACCGTCCGTCAACCTCGCATAGCAAGCGCAAAGACGCTCGACAATACAAAACGCAACCGCATCTCGATTTCCCCTTATGTCTCCAAGTGTTCCCTCGACGGCACCTCAACATCGGATGTTAGAGCATGCCGAATATGTCGCCTTCGCATTAGTTGGATGGAAAGAGCGGAGAACTCAGAGAATACTTGTTTCCACATGACAAATCTCAGCCGGTCCGGAGTTCTGGAGTTTTGGTTCGACTTTGCAAGCACGTACTCGTACGTCGCCACGATGCGCATCGAAGATCTGTGCCGCGACGCGGCCGTTCGGCTCGACTGGACGCCGTTCTTGCTCGGACCCGTCTTCAGTTTGTAAGGATGGAATGATTCACACTTCAACATCAACCCGCGGCGCGGCGCATATATGTGGCGAGACCTCGAACGGCTCACCGATAAATTCGGATTGCCGTGGAAACGCCCGACTCACTTTCCGCGCTCGTCGACGTTGGCCGCCCGCGTCGCATGCTCGGCTTCCGGCGAGCTGTGGTGCGGTGATTTCATCCGCGCGATCTTTTGCGCGAATTTCGCAGACGATCGCGATATCGCCGAACAGCGCGTCGTCGCCGATGTCTTGCGCACTCTCGGCCAGCCCGCCGAGATGCTCATCGAACGCTCGCTCGCGCCGGATCAGCGGGGCACATTGCGGGCCAACACGCAGCGCGCGATTGAAGCGGGCATCTTCGGTGCTCCGAATTGCCTCGTGGGCGGGGAATTATTCTGGGGCGAGGAGTCGCTCGAGGACGCCATCGAATGGGCCCTGCGCTCGAGGATGATCGCGACGGATCCGCCCGCCGGACCCCGTTAAGTAGCCGTCGAGGTCGAAACCGAAGGTATCGGAAAAACAAAACATGTCGTAGTAGCGTGCGCGTACAGCTTGCCTGCGTCGTCGCGTACCTTTGCTTCCGCGGTCGCCATGCGTTTGCCTGAATGCAACACGAGCGCCTCGCATGAGACGCGGCCCGTCGCCGCCGTCACCGGCCGGACGAAGTTCAGGTGCAGCTCGACGGTTGTGTAGCTCGTGCCGGCGGGCATTTTCGACATCACGGCGCAACCGAGCGCCGTATCCACGAGCGTCGCGATCGCGCCGCCGTGAACGACATCCATCGTATTGTAATGGAATTCCGCCGGCGTCATCGCGAACACCACTCGTCCTTCTTCTGCAAGCACGGGCGTGAGCCCGACGAGCAGCGCCATGGGTGGCGGGGGAAATTCCCCGTTTCCCATGGCGCGAAGGAGTTCGATGCCGCTCATGTGCGGCGCTGCCTCGACGACGCGACGCGGATCCTGCCACGTCACCGTGCGCGTGCGATGTGGTTCGCTCACATCTGCGGATTCTTCTTCAACCAGTCGAGCGTGGATTGGACGTTGGTGAGCGGAGAGTCTTCCGCGAGCGAGTACAACACCTTGTCGTCTTTGCCGACCACAAAGGTCACCCGTTTCGCGAGCACCGCACCGTCGTACGCAAAGGATACGCCGTATGCTTGGGCGATCGCACCGTTCGGATCGGATACGAACCGTTGCGATGCGCCCATAGCTGCTTGGAACTTTGTGAGCACGTCGACCGGGTCCGTCGATATGCCGACGACGGTCGCGCCAAGTTTCGCGAAGTCCGCTAATTTCGCTGAATAAGTCTTGGCTTCTATGGAGCAGCCGCCTGTGAACGCCTTCGGAAAGAAGTATAAGACCACGGCTCCGCTTGAAACCGCCTTAAAAAGGTCGAATTCCTCGGTTTTCCCGGCGTTGGTAGATTTTCCGACCACTGCGGGCGCCGCCGAGCCCACTGCGATCATCGCCTGAGTGTCGTCTGCGCGCGTGCTGGTCTGGAAACCCGCGAGCATCCCGATCGACGCGATGATGGCGGCTGCGCTTTTCGATGTCGAACGCACGATATGAATCCTTTCAATGCCCTGAGGGCTGACGCTTGCCCGGACCCCGGTCGAATCCATACGCGACTCGGGACGCAATCGGAGAACATAAAGGTCGGCAACGGTATTTTCAGCTAATTGTCGCACGTATGGAAGAAGCGCTCGGCTATTACCGTTATCCTACGATAACGGACGACCTCATCGCGTTCGTCTGCGAAGATAACATCTGGACCGTGCAGACCGCCGGCGGCGATGCGCGGCGTCTCACCGGGGGCACCGGCGAAGCATCGTATCCGCGCTTATCGCCCGACGGGAAGCACATCGCATTTGTCGGCCGCGACGAAGGCAATCCCGAGGTCTACGTGATCCCGTCGGGCGGTGGCGAAGCGTCGCGGTTGACGTTCCTCGGCGGCGAACAGTGCATCGTATCGGGCTGGACACCCGACGGTTCGGAGATCCTCTTCACGTCCGACTTCAAGTCCCCGTTCATCAAGGATACGTTGCCCTACGCGGTTCGAATCGGCGGCGGAGAACCTAGGCCGCTCGCCGTCGGACACGCGATGAGTATTTCCGTCGCGCCCAAAGGGGCCGTCGTGCTGGGTCTCAACAACGTCGATCCTGCCCGGTGGAAACGCTACCGCGGCGGCACCGCCGGCGATATTTGGGTCGATGCGCGCGGCGACGGAAAATTCAAGCGGCTCATTTCGCTTGCCGGCAACTCCGTATGGCCGATGTGGCTGGCCGGCCGCATTTATTTTCTCGCCGACCATGAGGGCGTCGGCAATCTGTATTCGTGCGCGGCCGATGGGTCCGATTTGCGTCGCCATACGGACCACACCGACTACTACGTTCGTTTTCCATCCACCGACGGCCGGCGAATCGTGTACGGCGCGGGTGCATCGATCCATCTTTTCGACCCGAAATCGGAGGCGACGCATGCGATTCCCATTCGCACACCCTCCAACCCGCCGCAGATCCGCAGGCGGTTCGTCGACGCGAGTGCGCGGCTCGAGCACTATGCACCGCACCAAGATGGTCACGCCGTCGCGCTGATCGCGCGCGGCCGGCCCGCCACACTCTCGAACTGGGAAGAAGCGGTCAGCGTTCACGGTGCGGGCAGCAGCGTGCGCTACAGATTGGCCGAATGGCTACCCGATGGACGCCGTATTGTGCTGTTGAGCGATGTCGACGGCGACGAGCGCTTGGAAGTCCATCGCCACGACATGTCGACGCCGGGGGTCGCGGTCGCCGTCACCGGCCTCGCTGCCGGACTCGGCCGCCCGGTCGCATTGCTCGCGTCGCCCAAATCCGATGTCGTCGCGATCGGCAATCATCGTTACGAATTGATCATCGTCGATCTCGTCACCGGCGCGGGCCGCGTGATCGATCGCAGCCCTGCCATGCGCATTGAAGACCTCGCATGGTCTCCGGACGGACGATGGCTTGCATATTCGTGGTCTCCCTACAACGACGCCGCGATCCTCAAGATCGCAGACGCGAACACGGGGGAAACCCGCGCGGTCACATCGCCGCTACGAATGGACGTCACACCCACCTTCGATCCGGACGGCAAGTACTTGTACTTTCTCTCGACTCGCGATTTCAACCCCATCTACGACTCCATGCAATTCGATTTGGGATTTCCGAACGCGGTCCGACCATTCGCGCTGCCTCTGCGCAGCGACACCCCGTCGCCGTTCGTGCCGGCCCCCAAACCGGTCGTTCATCGCGCGCTCGAAGACAAAAAAGAAGAGTTGCCGCCGGCGGAGCCCGCGCCGATCGGGATCGACTTCGACGGCATCACCGACCGCGTCATCGGATTTCCGGTGGACGAAGGACGCTACGGACAGATCGAAGCCGTCAAGGGACGTGCTCTCTTTTCGTGGTTCCCCACTCGCGGATCGATTGCGCCGCCTGGTGACACGTCGGATGAACCACCGAGCGGGTCGCTTATCGCATACGATTTCGACGACCAGCGGAGCGTCACGCTCGCTTCCGAGATCTCATCTTTCCGCGTTGCCGCAGACCATCGGACCGTCTTCTACCGTTCGGGCGATCGACTTCGCGCGATGGACGGCTTGGGCAACGCACCGGAAGGCGGCGAACGGCGACGCGAGCCGGGCCGGCGCAGCGGCTGGCTCAACCTCTCGCGTGTGTCGTTCGAACTGCATCCTCGTGATGAGTGGGCGCAGATGTTCCGAGAGGCCTGGCGCTTGCAGCGCGATCATTTCTGGGACGAGCGCATGACGGGCGTGGATTGGCAGATGGTCCACGACCGTTACGCCCGGCTGCTGCCGCTCATCCGAACGCGCTCGGAGCTGAGCGACGTGATGTGGGAGATGCAAGGCGAGCTCGGCACCTCGCACGCGTACGAAAGCGGTGGCGACTATCCGGGCCCGCGGCGCTACCGGCGCGGCTATCTCGGCGCGGATATCATCTTTGACGAGAAATCGAAGGCGTGGAAAATCGCACATGTCATGCGCGGCGACTCGTGGGATCGCGACATAGATTCGCCGTTGGCGGAGCCCGGTTGCGCCGCACGTGAAGGGGATCTGCTTTTGAGCATAAACGGGCGCGCGCTATCGAGCTCTGTGTCGCCTGCCGAATTGCTGGTGAATGAAGCGGGCCGCGACGTCGCCCTTACGGTTCGACCGGCCGGCGGCGAGACAGCCGCTCGCGTCGTGGTCAGAGCGCTGCGCGACGAGCGGCCGCTTCGATACCGCGAGTGGGTGACGCAGATGCGCGAGCGCGTACACGAGCGCACGGCCGGCCGCGTCGGCTACCTGCACATCCCGGACATGGGCCCTTGGGGTTTTGCTGAATTTCACCGCGGTTATCTTCCCGAGATCAACCGGGAAGCGCTCATCGTGGACGCCCGGTACAACCGCGGCGGCCACGTCTCGCCGCTCTTGCTCGAAAAACTGGCGCGTAAACGCGTCGGTTACGATGTGTCGCGATGGGGCCACGTGCTTCCGTATCCACCCGAGTCGGTCGCCGGCCCGATGGTCGCGCTCACCAATCAATTCGCAGGATCGGACGGAGATCTGTTCAGTCACTTCTTCAAGATCTACGGACTCGGACCGCTTGTCGGCAAGCGGACGTGGGGCGGCGTGATCGGAATTTTCCCGCGCCATCCGCTCGTCGACGGGACGGTGACCACGCAACCCGAGTTTTCGACGTGGGCGAACGATGTCGGATGGGGATTGGAGAATTACGGCACGGACCCCGATTACGATGTGGACATCGCGCCGCAAGACGCTGGCGCCGGTCTCGATCCGCAGATGGACAAGGCCATCGAGTTGATCATGGCCGCCCTGAAGGCGCATCCGCCGGAGCTCCCGGATTTTTCCAAGCGGCCTAACCTGCGCATTCCGGATTCGCTCCCACCGCGGCCCGCATAATGTACGAGGGCAACCGTACTAGGGCAAGCATCGCTTGCCCAAAAAATGGGTGAGCGATGCTCACCCTAGTACAGGAAATTCACCCTCCTACAACAAGAATGGACAAAATCAGCGGCGGTAACCCAGCAGCCTGCGCAAGATGCCTGTTGCGCTTAGGAACAGCAACGGAAGCAAGACGAGGCCTGCCAAACGGTTCGCGCGTTCCACGTCGACTGCCGGAAGCGTAGTACCAGCCACGCCGCAGGCAGGCGCGCGCGGCGGCGCGGCCATGAAGCGGTCCGCGGACGTGTACGTGGCGAGCGTCAAGTTCATCGAGCTCGACGGAGTAGACGCGCGCGCGCATGCGGGCCCGTCCGCTGACGCCGTCAGGAACAGCGCGAACGCGATCAACGGCGCAGCTACCGCGATGGCGAACGTCCGCCAAGGCCGCGCACCGTAGCCGGTGAGCCACCGCATGGAACGGTCCCCCACAAGACGGAGCACGTCGGCCCAAAAGGCCGCGTTCGCCGGCGAGTGGCGCGCCGGATTGACCGCATCGCCTTCTCGCGAACGGCGCCGGTAGAACGCGTCGGCCACCTCGCGCGGCGAAAGTGTCGCCCGTAAGCTTCCGGTGCCGGCCGGCGCGCGTGGAGCGCGCACGGCGATCTGCGGCCGGCTGGTGACGATCGCGAAGCGCGCGCCGCGCAACGCGATCACTGTCGGAATTTCGATTGTCCCGCGCGCCCTTGAAGGCGTTGCGCCGCCAACATCGATCGAAGGGAATTCAGAGCGATCCAAATCGAGCCGCTGCGAAAATCGCGCGCCGGTGAAGTTCACGCCTCGAGCGAACTCGCACCCTGCAAATCGCGCATCGCCGCCAAAGGTGGCGCCCGGAAAACTGAGCACGCTTTCAGCCCGCGTGCCGTCGAACACTGCGTTACGCGCGAATGCGGCGTCTTCGAACGATCCAGGGCCGCTGCAGCGCATCCCCCCGAACTTCGCGTCGTCGTCGAAGCGCGCACCGGCGAACGACAGCGAGCCCATCGTGGCCGCGCCCTCGAAATTGAACACCTCGAAAAACCGGGCGCGCCGGAAGCTGGTCTCACTCGAGAATAGAGCTGCGCTGAAGTCGGCCTTGCCAAAGAATGCGACGGCGTCGAACGAACAGCGGCGCGAGGCGTGCAGTCGGGCGAATATCGCCGGGCCGCCGAACGTGGCGCCGTCAAATGACGACCGTCCGCCTAGGCGGCCGCCAGCCATGCGCACACCGGCGGCGAACGTGCAGCCGTCGAACGCGGCGGCGTCGCCGATGTCGAGTCCGTCGGCTTCCAGCGGCTGCTTGAAGGTGACTCCCGCGAACGCGCCTTTTCCCTTTATCCTCGCGCCGGCGAATATCGCAAGCCCGGAAAAAGACGATTTTTCGAACGATGCGTCGGCCGAAAACACGATGTCTCTGAAGTGCGCCTCGCCCGAAAAATGCGTACCGTTGAACGTTCCCTTGCCGGCGACCCGTGCGCCCGAGAAATTCGCGTCGCGCGCGAAATCGCCGGCCGCGCACAAAAGATCGCCGCCCACCTGGGCGCGTCGCGCATTCGCCGCCCCGCCAAACGCCGCCCGGTCGAGCTTCCACGCACCACCGCTCTTGAGCTGCGCGAACGAGGCGCTCCGGGCGAATGCTGTGTCCTGCGCCGAAAGTTCTGCACCGCAGACGGCATTGGCAAACGAGACCTCTCCGGCGAAGGCGGCCGCATCGAGGTCGATCGCGCCTTCCACGACCGCGGCGCCGAAATCTACCTCCGACGAGCACACCGCATGATCCAAAGCGATCGATGATGCTCGCAGGCCGGGCGCGCGCAGCGTTCCGGTGAACTCGGCCCGCGATCCGATGAACGCATCGCAGCGGGCATTGCCTATGACCGCGTCAGCAGCATACTTCGCGCGGCTGCAATCGAACGCACCGCCTATGCGTATGCCTGAGAAGTCCGCCGCACCGCCGAATGCCGCAGACTCGCACGATAACCCGCCGCCGCAGTCGATGCCGGCGAACGAAGTCTGTGCACCGAATTGCGCGCCGTCGAAGGTGACCGCTCCGCCGACGGCCACGCCGGCGAATTCGACTTCGGCGTGGAAGTTCGTTTCGAGCCCGGTCACATCGCCGGCGACACGAACGTCCTTCACAATCGAAGCCGCGTCAAATGTCGCGGTCGAACACGCGAGCTGGCCGAATCGCGATTCATCGATGCGCACTGCGCCGGCGAAGCGCGCTCCGTTGGCCACGAGCGCACCCGAAACGTCGGCGCCGTGAATCCGCGCACCGCGTCCAAATCGCGCCTCACCGAGGTGCAACGCTCCGGCGATCGTTCCGCCCTTCAAGCAAAACTCCCCGCCGGTCTTCGCTCCCGAAAGCCGGACGCCGCCGCCGACGGTCGCCATCTCGAAAACTAGATCGCCATCAACGCGTGCATCGCCACATTCCGTATCTGCGCCAAACACAGTGCCGATGAATCGGACATCGCCTGTGCAATGCGTGCCGCGCCAAGACGACGACACGGCGAATGAGGCATCGCGCGCGTCGATCGGACCTTTCACAACGCATGCGTCGAACAAAGCATCGGCTTCGAAGCGCGTCCGAGCAAGAAAGAGACCCGCGCTGAATTCGCACCCGGTGAATGTCGCGGACTTCGCAAAACGGACGTTCGCCAATTTAAGCTCGCCGAGCCGGCAGTGGGTCATCGACCATGGAGCGGGCACGAACCGGCCTTCGAGATCGAGCGGCCCGTCGAGGATTGCGCCGTCCACGTCCAGTGGCAACCCTATCCTAACGACCTCGATGATCCACTCCGCTTTGACGCTGCGTCCCAGCGGATCGGTCTCGGACGGAAAATGCAACGGCTCGCCGGCCATAAGCGCCGCGAGCTTGATCTCGTCTGAACGCTCGGAGATCATATACGGGCCAATTCAAGAAACCTGCGCCGTCGAACCTTTACGACCGACCGGTACGTCCTACTCGCATGGCGCCTCTCGGAATGCCCCAGCGGCGCCGTACTAGGGCAAGCATCGCTTGCCCCGTTTTTTTAGGATGGGCGAGCGATGCTTGCCCATCCGACAGGTAATGAAGCTAGAGCGCCTCGGCCAACTCCGGATCGCGCTCGATGAGCGCAAGCCGCCGCTGGGCAGCGCGCGCGTGCAGCTTCTCCGTCCAACCAACGAGGCTGGTGTAGACCACCGGCACGAGGAAGAGCGTGAGGAAGAGCGACGAGCACAGTCCGCCGATGATCACCATCGCCATGGACTGGCGGAACTGCGCGCCCTCGGTGAGGCCGATTCCGAGCGGCAGCATGCCGGCTATCATTGACGCGGTGGTCATCACGATCGGACGGAAGCGGACCGATGCCGATTCGATGATGGCTTCGCGCAGCGTTAGGCCGCGCTGTTCGTGCAGCGTGTTCGCGTAGTCCACCAGCAGAATGCCGTTCTTCGCCACAAGGCCCATGAGCATCACGATGCCCAACATGGAGAATATATTGAGCGTTTGGCCTGCGAACGCCGATGCGTCGGGGAACACCTGGTGCAAGCCGTTCAGCACCGCAAGGATGCCAAGCGCACCCACGAGCGCTACCGGTATCGAAACCATGATCACGACCGGCGTCAGGTAGTTGCGGTAGAGCACGACGAGGAGCATGTAGATCAGCCCGAACGAAGTTCCGAGCGCGATGAGGATCTTCGATTCCGTGTCCTGTAAGAATTGCACTTGGCCTTCGGTTGCGACGTGCACGCCCGGCGGTAGGAAGTTCGGATCCTTGAGCGCCTTCTGCACTGCTGAATCGACAGGACCGATCGGCGCGTTGTGCAGCATGTTGGCGAACACGCGGATGATCCGTTCGCTGTTCATTCTGCGCAAGACCGGTGGCTCGGTCACCCAATTGAACGAGGCGACATCGGCGAGCGGCACGAGCTGGCCGTTATCGGAACGCACCGGTGTGGTCTCGAGATTGTGCACGTCGTTGCGAACGTCCGGCGCGAATTGCACGATAGTGTCGATCAAGCCCTGGTCGCTGCGGACTTTGGTAGCGATCACGCCGCCGATAGCCGCGCGTGCAGTGCTTGCGGCCGCCAGCGGTGATATCCCGAGCATGGTCGCGCGGGCGCGATCGATCTTCACTTCGAGCCGTGGGCCGGTCATCTGGCTCGTCGCATTCACGCCGGTGGTATTCGGTTGGCGTTTGATGAAGTCGGCAAGCTTCGCCGCCGCTGCGTCCAACGCTTCGACGGGACCGCTCAGCGTGTATGTCATGTCGGCGCCGCCGCCGTTTTGTGCGCCGCCTGAGGTGAGGAGCGCTCCGGGGACCATCGTGCTCATCTTGTTGATCTGATCGACGAGCTTGTGTTCTTCATGGGTGTACTGTGGGAGCAAGTCGATCTGAATCGTGGACGTGTAGGTGCCGTCGCCGCCAATCGTCTCTACGACGTCTTTGACGTGCGGATTTTTCATGAAAACCCCGGCGATGCGATCGGTGCCGGTTTGAGTCGCGGAAAGCGAAGTGCCTATTGGATACTGGAGGCTCGCATTTGCCTGGCCGTACTCCGTGTTCGGTTGGAACTCGGTCGGGATGACCGCGACGAGCCCGAGCGACAAGATCACGAGCACGGCCGAACCGATGCACACCATCCACGGATGGCTCAGCGCCTTTGGAAGCGCGCGATCGTGGTATCTCTTCCGCAAACCGTCGAACCATGAGGTGAAGCTGCGCACGAAGCCGATCGGACTTTCCTTCGGTTTGCGCACCACGGCCCATTTAGCTGCGAGCAACGGAGTCAACGTGAATGAGACGAGCAGCGAGAACATGGTCGCGGTGACGATGACGAGTCCGTACTCGCGAAGAAACTCGCCAACGATGCCACCCATGAACGCGATCGGCGCAAACACGACGACGTCCACGAGCGTGATCGCGATCGCGGCCCCGCCAATCTCGGTACGGCCCACGAGCGCGGCTTCGTCCGGCCGCTTACCCATCTCGCGGTGCCTGGTGATATTTTCGATCACCACGATCGAATCGTCCACAAGGATGCCGATAGTAAGCGAAAGCCCCATCAGCGACAGCAGGTCGATGGAAAAACCGAGTAGCCACATCACGAAGAACGTGGCCATGATCGAGGTGGGGATGGCTATCATGACCACGATGGCGCTGCGCCACACGTGAAGGAAGAGCAGCAGCACGAGGGCGGTGAGGATGATGCCTTCGAGCAGATTCGTGCCGACGCCGCCGATGGCTTGGCTCAAGAAGTCGTTGTCCGCTTGGATCTCGGCGAAATGCACTTTGGGATTCTGCGTCTTCAGATCCGCCAAAGCGGCGCGCACCAGCCCTGTGGTGGACGCGGTGTCACCGTCGGAATCGTGCGCGACGTTGAGGATGATGGCCGACTTCCCGTTCAGCGTCGAAATCACGCGCTGGTCCGCGTGGGTGTCCACAACCGTGGCGACGTCGCCCACTTTCAGCGAGTTACGGGCGGCGCCGGGCACGTTGACGGGTAGTTGGGCGAAATCGGCTGGATCGGTGATGTCGGCGCGAACGCCGACCGTGGCTTCGGTCTTGCCTTGGTCGAGCCGGCCGCCCGGCAATGACACGTTACCCGTTGACAGCGCATCGCTCACGTCGAGCAAGGTCGCGCCCGCGCCCGCAAGACGCGCCGGATCGGGGTTCACGTGTATCTCGCGCGTGAAGTCGCCGCCGACGTTGATCGTGCCGACGCCCTTGATGCCGCGAAGCTTCGGAACGACGTCTCGCTGCACGAGATCGGAAAGCGCAACCGCCGACATCGAGTCGGACGTGATGGCTTCGGTCAGGATCGGCGAAGAGCCCGTATCGGCTCGGAAGATCTGCGGTGGGTTCAGATCGGCGGGCTGAAATCCGCGCGCTTGATTGACGGCTTGTTGAACGTCGTTGGCTCCAGCGTTGATATCGGTGCCAAGCTTGAACTGAACGCTGATCGTGGCGGCGCCCTCCGTGGAGCGCGCGAAGATTTGGTCGACGTGTCGGACATCTTGCAGCTGATCTTCGATCGGCCGGATGACCAGACGTTCCATCTCCTCCGGACTTGCCCCAGGATAGGCCGAGTCTATTTCGACGCCGGGGAACTGGATATTTGGATTGATGTTTTGGCCCATCATCTTGAAACCGATGATGCCAAAAACGACCACGGCCACGAAAAACATCGTGACGATGGACGGTTGCTTAAGAGCGAATTTCGTCAGCCACATATCCCTGATACCTCAGAGGCGGCTGTTTGTTTCAGAGGTCCTGCTTGGGCCTGCCGAAGCGATACCACCCCACCGCTACCAGCACCGCGAACAGCGCGATGTATGGCAGATAAGCCGCCAGCCACAGTGCACCCGAAAGGATGCCGAGCGTGAAGCCACCCACCGAGCGAAGCGCCGCTTGCCATGCATCACCGAGTTTTTGGGCGCCGGTGGGCGCGACCGTCGTGGTTTTCGCGGCCGCATCCGTCAACGAGACGTCAATCGTAGAATACGCCACTTGATGCTTTTCAGCCTGTAGCTGAGCGTCGAGCTGCTCCACTTGCTCGCGCACTTGAGCCAACTGCTGTTCAGCTGCGAGCACGTCGTCGATCTTGCCTTGGCGGTCCATAATCCTTAGCAGGTCCGCTTCAGTGCGGCGCGCATTTTTCAGCCGCGCCTGAACGTCGACGATCTGCGCCGATACGTCTTGGGCCGATACCGAACGCGCCTGCACGCCGCCGACCGACGCGAGCGCGCTCATGGCGGATTCGAACTCGCGCTGCGGCACGCCGATCTGCAGTTGTGCCGTGTGGCGCTCGCCCGCCTGAGTCGGCGTCTGATCGGAAAGCGAGAGCACGTTGCCGCCGTGAGTTCGCGCGACGACCTGCGTCGCATCGATCGCCTTCTCGACGTCGGCGACAAGCAGGCTGATCGAACCTGTGCGGATCATTTGCGGAGCGGCTGCGTCGGACGCGATCGACTGAGGCGCAGATGCGTCAACCGCGTTTGCGGTCGCTACCGCCGCGGCGGTCGTCGTCAATTTGCCGAACGTCCGCGTCGTTGGAAGATTCACATGCACGGCGCCAGACGGCGCCTCCAATTGCAGGTTCGCGATCTGCTCAGTCCCATCGCCGGGCGTTGACGGACCTGGAAACCACCCGAACGCCACGTGACCGACGATCGCCACCGCCGCCACTGCCGGCAAGGCCGCCAGCAGCCAGCCGGCGCCCGCGAGCGAAGCCCACAGCTTGCCGACGCTGCGCGGTGCATGCTCCTCGCGCGCGATTCGCGCAAGCGATTTCGCGAGCAGCGTCTCCGGCGGCCCTTCGACGGCCGCGTCCTTCTCCAGCATGTAGTCGCGCAGCGAGGTGAGCTCTTCGACTTCGGCCGCACACTCCGCGCAGCTGTCGATTTCAGATTCGACTGCCGTTCGCTCCTCGAGCGACAGCGTGTCGTTGATGTACCACGGCAGCAGCTCGCTGATGTTGCGGTGCGTCATGATGCCTCACCGTGCAGCCCGCGGCGCACGAAATATTCGCGGAGATGTCGTCGCGCGTGGAACATTCTCGTTTTCACCGTGTTGACCGGACAGCCTGCGATATCGGAGATCTGCTGATAGGAGTAGCCCTGCGTCAGCGCCAGTTCGACCACTGCGCGATGCTCGGGTGATAGCGTGCCCATCGCCGCTTCGAGATGCCGCCGCAGCAGATCGGCCATCGCGCTCTCTTCAGGGCTCGGGCGCGGATCGGACATCGCCGCCACCGCGTGCAATTCCACGGGGGGCGGTTTGCGCTTGCGCAGCGCGTCGATCGCTTTGTGATACGCGATGCCGAAGAGCCACGTCGCCGGTTTGGAATCGTTGCGAAACCTCGGCGCGCCGCGCCACACTTCCACCATGACGTCGTTGACGAGTTCTTCCGCTTGCTGTTTTTCGCGCACCATGGAAAGAAGATAGCGGTAGAGCCGGACCTCATATGCGCGGTAGAGGCGCTCGAAAGCGGACCGGTCGCCGCGCGCGATCTGTGCCAGCCAATACCGGGCATCTTCTTCTGCGTGCGGTGCGTCCATATACCATATGTCGGAATCCGGCGCCAAAAGGTTCACTCGTAGTTACGAGGGCAACCCGTACTAGGGAACCCGTACGAGGGCGAGCATCGCTCGCCCCGTTTTTTTAGGAATGGGCAAGCGATGCTTGCCCTACTACATAGACGGCGAATGGGCGAGCGATGCTCGCCCTAGTACCGGGCCGCGGCGCGGACTTGCGCGAGCGGCTTGCTCAGATCGGCCATCAGTTCAGGCCCTACGACCGCGAACGGGGTCGTGCCGTAGCAGAGCAGCCGGTCGTGGAAATCCAGCATCGTGCCGCGAGAGCCCATCTTCTGCCGGTACTGCGCTTCAATCGTCTCAAGCTGATTCCGCCCGACCGTGTACGCAATCACGTACCCCGCGCCGAGCGCTATGCCGGCGACCGCAGCGTCTGCCTCGGATTTGGGGAACCCGGTCTGCTGTGAGAAAAAATCGGCTGCCTGACGATATGACCACTGACCGCTGGCGAGCATCGGATCCACGATCGCCCGCGCGCCGCGCACGCGTTCCCATTGCGCGGTGTAGTAGCGCCCGTCGAGGTCATCGCCGTACAGACCCAATTGCACGAACATCTCCTCGCCGTAAAACGCCCAGCCTTCGGCGAACACGCCGCTTCCCTGGATCTTGCGCACGAAGTCCGGATGCCGCCGCGCGATCGACAACTGGAGGAAATGGCCGGGCATGGCCTCGTGTGCGCCCGTCGACAGAATCCGGTCGCGATCGAAATCCTGATTCGGATCCAACGTCTTCGCAGCTTCTGCAAGCGACGTCGGCGGTGTTATGAAGTAGAATCCGTCGATCTCCGGCGCGAATTGGCGCGGCGGATTCATCGAGGCGCCCGGCGAGACCGGCTGCAGGAACTTCGGCGTTTCAACAACGTTGATGTTGCCCAACCAAGCCGGAACCGTCACGACTTGATTGTCGGTGACATAGCGGCGCAGATCGGCGATGCGTGCGCGGTAGTAGGTCACTAGCGCATTTCCGCTTGGCGCCATGCCACCGCCGGAAAGCGGACCAAACGGAGTGTGCGTGGTCTGCGAGAGGTGTTCGAGCCACACCCGGACCGCCCAGCCGTGATTCAGTTCATCGTATCCCATTCTTGCGACGTCGTTCGCGTCGAATGGCAGGAGCTGTTCGTCGCGCAGCATCGCATCGTAATTAGCGCGGCCCATCGCAAAATTCTCAGGCCACGAGGCGACGTGCGCGTCGATATATTTCTTTGTGGCGGCCATAACGGTCACCGTCTTGTCACGGGCTGCCGAAAACCGCTTGAACTTATCGGCAGACATCTGCGTTTTGGCCGCTACGGTAAGCGCGCCGTCGAAGAAATCGGCCACGCCTGCGAGCTCTTCGCTTCCGACGACGCCGTACAGATGACCGGGCGTCGTGACGAGCGACTGCGCCGCGACGATGAATGCCGGCGCTTTTTCCAATCGCGATGTGATATCGTCCCATGCGCGCGCGACGCCGGCGGCGGTCGCGCCGTTCACGCCGGTAGTGGGCACGTGCTGAAATTGAGTGAAGATCGCTCCGACGACCGCGTTGGCCGGACCGGCGTAGTCCTTGCGATCCACGTTGTAGACCGTGTATTGCCGTGAAAGTCCCGTGAGTTGCGCGCCGAGCAGTTTAGCGTCGTCGCGCTCGACGAGCGTCATCGATGATCCGTACTGCGAAGTGATCTTCGCGAGCCTGCTCTGCCATGTAGCGATCAGCGTCATGTCCTGGCTGCGCGCGTCTTCCGACGCCGCATCGATCTGGCCATCGTACCCGGCGATGCCTAGAGCGGTCGCGGTCAGCGGATGCACGCGCGCCCAGGTGTAGGTCATATCCTTCGCCAGCGTTTGCATTTGCTGATAGGCCGGACCGTTGGCGCCCATCGCAACGCCGGGGGCGGCGGCCACGACTAACAACCCAAGCGCAAACACTATGATAGCAGGACGATTCATAGATGGCTCCTCACTTCAGACAGACGACCGTCGCGCTTTCGGTGGTTTGGCCTAAGCCCACTTTTTCCCGAGCGCGTCTAAATTCGAGCGCCCTAGATCTTCGGGTGTCATTGCAATCCGGAATTCCACTTCGGCATTGAATGTGAGAAACAACGGCTCGGCCAACGTCGGGACATCGGAAGCATCGTTGACATTCACGACGAGGGTGCAGCCACGGCGTCCGTGATGCTCGGAGAAATAGGCGGCTTCGGGCTTGATGGACTCAAGAATTTTCTGGATCTTCTGTCCGGCACTTCCATCGCGAACGGCGGAGTTAAAAGGTTCGAGCGGAAATTGAACGTGCATGAGCATGCGCATGATGTCACTCCAAAGATAACTAAGCGCTATACCAAAGTCCTGCAGCATGTAAGTTTGCGGCGGTACGATTGGCAAGTTGACGGTGATTGGATGCTACGCTTGCCACGGACCAGATGCCCGTTCCTGCTTTGTCGGCTACCGCACGACCGTGACGTTGATGTCGGTCTCACCGGCGGAGACTTCTCTGACGACCAGCGCCGAATCCGAATTTGCGCGCCGCACAGTAAACCTGACATATTCGCGGCCGGACACTTGCAGCATGGTCTCGGCGGCGTCGGCGGGCGTGCGGTCTTCATACCAGCGGCGCACCGTCTCGATCGAGGCGGGCGCGACGTAATCCGTCGATCTCCCGATACGTCCGGCGGAATCGAGCGCCGATCCGCCTGGCTGGAGGACGGCGCCCGGATACACGGGCGGATGCAGGACGTCGTATCGTGCGCCCATCGCGGTCGGGGTGAACTGAATCGCGCGCATCTGCGGACTTTGGTACGCAAACGCGCTCCGGCCGTAATAGAAGATGCCGGGACCAAACGCGATGATGGCTAACACCGCCGCAGCCTGCGCCAAGAACGGCAGATCTCGAAACCAGCGGTAATCTGCGACGAGCATCCTATACGCCATCGGCGTCCAGCCAAACGATTCGATCCGCCGCGCCCACGCATCGTCCAACGCGTCCGAGAGTGCGAACGCCGACCATTCATCGACTTCGATCATCCGCGTCCGGTCGCGCGTTTCGAGCGCGACGAGACGCCGCGCGTGCGCGTCCAACAATTCCGACGGCGATGCGGATGGAAAGTCTTCGACGAATTCCCGCGGCACTGGGCGCATCGGCTTTTCGCCCGGTGACGTGCTGCGCGAACGCACGAGCGAGCCGTTCATGCCATAGGAGACCATCGACAGTGAAGTCGGTCCGGCGGAGCGCTCCTCAGGCGCGGTGCCCGCTTTACCCTTTCCGGGTGGGATCAGCGCGCACGAGTGGAAGAGAACCGCGACGATCGAGCGACGCCCTCGATTCACGAAGATGCGTCTGCGCACGATCGCGTTGCCTTTTGTCGAGACGCAGTCACCGCGCCGCGTGAACCCGAGTGCCGCGACTGCGGTCTCCAACTCCACGGCTTCGCCGCTTTTCAGGGCGTCGAATTGGCGCGGATCGGCCTCACGCCGGAGAACGGCTTCGCGCCGCGAACGGAACTGCCCGGCCTCGCCGGAAAGAAGCACGGCCAGGACCACGACGGCGCCGGTCGACATCGCGCTGGTCGAGCTAAAACCTAAGAACCGCCACGCCACGAACGAGCCGGCCCAAAAAAAGAAGACCAGCCTGCCTATCCATGGGATATAGCGGCCACCCCAATACCACACGCTCATGAGTATCGACGCCAAGCGTGACAATCCATGCTCTTGCGACCCTGCGGCTGTCTTCTACTAGTTACATAGTTGACAAGCGCCACCGCGCGATGTATGCTTGCCCCATGGCACGCAATACATCACCAACCCTCACTGCCGCGGAACACCGCGTGATGGACACGCTTTGGCGTCTCGGCCCAGCGACGGTGGCCGACGCAGCCGTCGGCATCGGCAAGCCGCTGCTCGCGTACACAACGGTGCTCACGGTCCTCCGTACCCTCGAACGCAAGGGCTATGTGCGCCACAAGTCCGAGGGCAGAGCGTACGTCTACGAGCCGGCGGTCGATCGCAATGCGGTCCGCCGCGATGTCGTCGGCTACGTTTTGCAACAGTTCTTCGACGGTTCGCCGCGCGCGCTGCTTCTGAACCTCCTCGAATCGGAGTCGGTCGACCAGACCGAACTGCGCCGGCTGCGCGCCCTCATCGACAAGTCTCGCGAAGGCGAAAGGAACCACTGAACATGCCGCCCTTCCAAACAGTCGCCTCGACAGCGGCGGCTCTCGGCCACGCTTTGATCGACGGCATCTGGCTCGGCGCGTTGCTCGCGATCGTGCTCGCCGTGAGCTTGCGCCTTGTCAGAGGCCTGAACGCGGCATCGCGCCACGCGATATGGTACGCAGCGCTCATCGCCATAGCCGCGGTGCCTGTCGCCGGCTTTAGTTGGTCCGTGACGCACGCGTCCACGAGCAGCGCACAACCCGCTCGCATCGAAATCACTCAAGCTCGCGAAAACAGCGCGGGCGCCCCCGCCGGCGCGGCCCCTATCTATCGCAGCGAACGCGTGAACCCGGCCGGCAAATCGGCGACGAGCGATGGCGGCCAAGTCTCGTCCTCTCTACCGGCGGCGCTTCCCACATCGCGCTTGCCGATAAACATGCCCGATATCATCCTCGCGATCGTCGCGCTTCTCGCATTGATCTCCATCGCCGGCCTCATCGGCGTCTTGCTCAGTCTTGCTCGCTTGCTGGCGGTGAAACGCGACAGCCGGCCGTTCGATGCGGCGGCCGAAGCGGGACTTCGCCGTTGGTCGGCGCGACCTGCGGCGGGCCGCGCCGTTTCGCTGCGCGTCTCGCAAGGCGTCGACGTTCCGGCAGCCGTCGGATTCTTGCACCCCTCGATTCTCGTGCCGGCGTCATGGCCTGCAAATCTCGAAGCCGATGAGCTCGACAAGATCGTCATGCACGAGTATTCTCATCTTCTTCGCGCCGACGACTGGACCGCGTTTGTCCAACGCGTGGCGGAGCGGCTGTTCTGGTTCAACCCCGCCGTGCGCTACATCGCCGGCCGCGCCAATCTCGAGCGCGAGATCGCGTGCGACGACCGTGTCGTCGCGGAGTATGCAAGCGCAACGTCCTACGCCGAGTGCCTATGGCGGATCGCACAATTCTCGCACATGCCGGCGGCAAAATCACTGGTGCCCGCAGCGCTTGTCACGCGCGCTCAAATCGTCGAAAGGATAGAACTTCTCATGAACACCGAACGCGACATCCTGCCGCGCATTCGGCCCGCGGCCGTTGCGGCCATCGTGCCGCTTGCCGTTGCGCTGCTCATCGTCGGCGTCATGCGCGCGCCCGCCATCACATTGGCCGCCGCGCCCAGAGCGGCAACCGCGCAAACCCACGCCGCGAAACCTGTCATTGCAAGGCAGGCCGTCGCAGCTTCCAAGCCGGCCACATCCGCATGGATCGCGACGAAGAAAAGCACTCCGCCGTCGCTTCAAGCGGTCGCCGGCACCTCGAACATGGTCGCCCTTTCAGGTAACGGCCTCGATGTCCGCACTCTGCTTCAGGATTGCGCGGGTTGCGACCTGAGCGGAAAAGATCTTCGCAACACCGACCTTCACGGCTTGCGGCTGACCGGCGACAACATGTCGAGAGCCGACATGCGCGGCGCGAACTTGCGCGGCACGAACTTCGAAGGCGTCGATCTGAGTGGCGCCCGCTTCGACAACGCCGATCTCACGAATGCGGTGTTCGCAGGCACCGACCTTAAGGGCGTATCCTGGACCGGAGCGAAGATGGAAGGCATCGTGCTCCAGGGCGTCGCGATCGATGCGGCGATGTTGCACAGCGGCTTGGCCAAACAATTGCTCACTTCGTGCCAAGGCTGCGATATGTCCGGCCTCGACATGCGCAATCTCGATCTCCGGGGCGTCCGCCTTCAAGGCGCCGACCTCTCGCGCGCCGACCTCCGCGGTGCGAATCTCGCCGGCGCGATTCTCGACGGCGTCGATCTGGACGATGCGATGCTCGATGGTACCGACCTGACCAACGCCCGCCTCAACGGCTGCAACCTTTCGCATGTCGACTTGCGGCGCGCCCACATCCAAGGACTGAAGCTTGAGGGTGCCGATCTGCGCGAGATGAAGTTCTCAGGCCTGAACGTCCGCGGCCTAACGGCGGACGGCGCCGATCTCAGCGGCGCGCAATTGCGTCAAGTGGACCTGTCGGGCGTGCGCATGAACGGCTCCGACTTCAGCTCCGCCGACCTGACCGGTGCGCAGCTTGTCGAAGGTGAATTCGCCGGGGCCGATTTCCGCCAGGCGCGTCTGGACGGTGCAAATCTGCAGCGAGCCCGGCTGTGCGGCTATAACACCTCCATCGACACCCGCGGCGATCGAATCCGGCACGACAAATCGTGCGCCGATCTTTCGGGGGCGTCCACGAAAGGCGCGGACTTCCGCGACGTGCAGATCTGCGACTGGCACAACGACGTGGAGACGTGCCAAGCGATTTCGAGCGCCGACCTAAAGAAGTACTCGCATTCGCGTTTGACAGGCGCCGTCACGCCCACTTTTTGATGCCCTTTGTGACTATATAATTAGTTAAGCCGCCTGCGCGATGCGGGCGGTTTTTTCTTTTTCGTGTGAACCGCACGATGCACGGTGGCATACTTCAGCTAAAGCCGTAGAAAGTTGAGGCATGCCGATGAATTTACTACTTCCCGCCCTCGCAGCGGTCGCGGTGATGACCGCGGGTTCGCAAGCAACAGTTCAGATCTCGGACTACGCATTCAAACAACCCATGATCACCGTCGCGGCCGGCACGACCATCACATGGACGAATCACGATGACGACCCGCACACGGTGACCGCAGACGATAAATCCTTCGATTCCAAAGGGCTCGGCAATGGCGACGCGTGGTCGCACACATTCACAAAGCCGGGCAAGTACACGTATCATTGTGCGGCTCACCCCTTCATGAAAGGCACTGTCATCGTCACGGAGGCAACGAATTCACGATGAAGCGCGAAGAATTCCTCGAGTGCATGGCTTGGTGCGGCACCGGCGTGGTGTACGGGCTCTCGGGCGCGGGCATCGTGGGCCGGGCGCTCGCCGACGATTCCGGCGGAACGATGCCGCCGCTGGACCGCACGTTCGTGCAGATCAGCGACACGCACGTCGGATTCAACGGCAAAGCCAATCAGGATGTCATCGCCACCTTTCAGCAAGCCATCGACAAGATCAACGCGTTGCACAAACCACCTGAGTTCGTCATCCACACCGGAGATCTCACGCACTTGTCCAAACCCGATCAGCTCGACACCGTCAAGCAAATGCTAGGGACGATCAAAACCGGAGCGTACTACGCGGTACCTGGCGAGCACGATGTCATCAACGACGGGGGCACCGAATTCTTCAAAGCCTTCGGACACCCATCGGGCAATCGCTGGTTCAGCTATGATGCCGCCGGCGTACACGCGCTCGCGCTCACGAACGTCGTCGATATCACAAAAGGCGGAATCCTTGGCCGCGATCAACTCGAATGGGCGCGCACCGATCTCGCCAAACAACGCGCCGATACGCCGATCGTGGTCATGGCGCACATCCCACTCTACGCCGTCTATCCCGATTGGGGTTGGACCACCGACGATCAGATGGAGCTGCTGGATCAACTCCGTCGCTTCGACACGGTCACCGTGCTCAACGGCCATATCCATCAGGTCCTCTCGAAGGTCGATGGCAAGATCACATTCTATACGGCTGCGAGCACGGCGTTTCCACAGCCCAAGCCGGGTTCAGCGCCCAATCCCGGACCGCTCGCCGTTCCGGCCGGAGATCTCGGAAAGCTTCTTGGCATCCGTACAGTGACCGTGCAGGGTGGATCGCACAACATCGCGATCGCTGACCAGTCGCTGGCATCGTAGGAGAGCAACGGCAGTAATGGTGATTGAGAGCGGCGATTCCGTCATCGCGCGTCTGCGCGCCGGCGATCCCGGTGCGCTCGCCGAAACGTACGATCGTTACGCGGCGCGCTGCCGCGGTGTCGCATACCGCGTCCTACACGATGACGTGCTCGCCGAAGACGCGGTCCAGGAAGCATTCGCGTCGCTGTGGCGGCGGCGCGACGGCATGACCGTTCGCGCCGCCGGGCTCAGTCCTTGGCTTGTGGTCGTCACTCGAAACGCGGCGCTGAC
>DATCBN010000064.1 GCA_036511855.1 Candidatus Eremiobacteraceae bacterium
CGAATATCTCCGGCGACTATCTCGGCACTTTTCAGGACGCGCAAGGCGGCACCGGCAACGCAAAGGGGACGCTGGCGCAGCACGGGGGCAACGCGGGCGGCGGAATCAAAGACAAGGAAACCAACAAGACCATTACCGTTGATATCTCGCTAACGGTCGACTCATCGAACTCGACGAGCGGGGCAATGGTCGTCGATTACCCGCCGCTACAGACGGGCCCCGTGTGCACGTTCAGCACAACCGGCACGTATGACCCCACGACCAACCTCCTCACCGGCTCTTACACGGCAAGGACGGGCTGCGCCGGCGACACGGGGACATACACGTTAACTCAGCAGTGTCACGACACCGTCATCACCAGCAGCATGCCGAGGCGAGAGAACAACCCCCACTGCTGATTGAGTCGCGAGGAGGGCGAGCGCTTCGTCCTGGTCGAGCGCCGCGCCCTCTTCAAACAACGTCGACGCGTCGGCGTTTCCCAGCACACGTTCGATGCTCTGCAGCGCGTTTTGAAGCGCGATCTTCTCAATTCGATCGCCGTCGAACTGCATCTCGAGCAATCGGGCGCGCGCAAAACCGAATAGCCGCGCACCCTGCTGCGGATCGACCTGCGCGTGCACAGGTGCGCAATACGCGAAAGCGAGGGCGGCGAGGACGGGGTGCCGTGAATCGACCGCTAGTGTCAACGCGCGGCGCGCGTGCGGTTCGGCTTTTTCGACCGAACCGGATGCAAGCGCACAGCATGCAAGGTCGCTCTCGATGTACTTCTGCACGTCTACATCGGCGCTATCGAGGGCTTTCTGGAGCAGGTCCATCGCCCGGTCGTAGCAGCCTGCGGCGCCCTCGCTTGAGGCCCACCACTGGAGCACGTGGCATACTTCGTCCGAACGTTGCATCGTTCGCGCGGTTGTCAGCGCTTCTTCAAAAAGGTCTCGCGCCTGCGCTATCGCTTCAGGCGGCAGCGAGCTGGCGCAGCGGCGAAGCACGGCGACGATGAGATTCGGATCGCCGCTATCGCGTGCTCGTTGGATCGCCTCGGCTGCAGGAGCCTGCGCCTCGTCGAATTGCGAGGCTCGCGCGAATTGATAGGCTGTTTGCGACAACGCTCGAATGAGTCCACGCTCGTCCGCCGATTGGCGGTAGCTCGCCACGGCACGTTGGGCAGCTTCGAGCGCGCGTCCGGGCTCGAGAGAGTTGTTATGCATCATCGATGCGACGTATTCGATCCTCCCCGCTGTCGCCGGGGAATCATCCGCTGCGTTCAGCGCTCGCTCACACCATCGCAGTCCTTCGCCCAGCAGTCCCAAGCGCAAGAAAATCACTCCGCAGTCCGCGGCCAGCTGCGCGCCGACGCGACGCTCGCCCGGGCCCTCCAGCGTCCAGCCCAATGCTTCGCGGAAATTATCGATGTCGGGGGCTAGCCGGTCGAGCCAGCCCGGCGGCACGCGCGAATCGAACTCACGATACGCCTGACCGGCAACCGCTGCAAAGTGATCGGCGTGCCGGGATGCGGCCGTCAGGGTCTCTTTCTCGTCGACAGCTTTCTGCGAGGCGAATTCCCGAATGGTCTCCAAGAGGCCGTAACGCGTTTCGAGCGCGAGCTTCACAGTGAGGAGCGACTTGTCGGCAAGTGACGTCAGCAAGTCAAGCACGTGGTATTCGTCGGACTTCCCGTCACGCGCGAACATGGCAGTCACTGCAGCAAGCGAAAAGGTGCCGCGAAAGACGCCGAGGTGCCGAAAGAGGGACTGCTCGTCCGGCGACAGCAGGTCGTAGCTCCACTCGATCATGGCCGTAAGCGTTTGACGGCGCGGCAATGCGGTTCGATCCGAGCTTGTCAGCAGCTGGAAACGCTCGTGCAAGCGCGCCGAAATCTCTTCGACGCTCAACGCCCGGACGCGTGCCGCCGCCAGCTCAATCGCGAGCGGCATGCAATCAAGGCGCTCGCAGATGTTGTGCAAGGCGTTCAAGGATTGCTCCGCATCGAACCCCGTTGATACGGCCGATGCGCGTTGTGTGAATAGCTCGACCGCCGCCTCTAGACGCAGCGAAGCGAGTCGATAGACCTGCTCGCCGTCGAGATGCAAGAGCTCTCGGCTCGTCGACAAGATGGCGATGCGCGGACAGTGCGCCCGAACCCGAGCGATGAGCGCCGCCGCGTCGCCGACGATCTGCTCGCAATTGTCGATCACGATCAACGCGTCGCGCGCTCGCAGGTGTTCCACAAGTCGAGTTGCGTCATCGCCGCCTTCGGCGCTGCCGGCGTTGAGGGCGGCAAGCGTCGTTGCAGCGATCAGTGTGCCGTCGGTGATCGGCGCTAGGTTGATGAACCATGCTCCATGTTCGTGCCCTGCGATCGAGTCGGCGGCACATTGCAAGGCGATCCGAGTCTTTCCAACGCCGCCGGCGCCCGTCAGCGTCACCAGCCGCGACTGCGAGAGCACAGCTTTGATCTCCGCCAGTTCGCGTTCGCGGCCTATCAACGGCAGCAGGTCGGCAGGAATGTTGTTGGGGACGTCCTGCTTCCGCGCGCGGAGCGACGGATCGAGCACCACGAGCGCGACGGCGAGGTCCTGCGCGAGACCGCTCAGCATCTGCGTTTCCTCCTCGTCGTCGTCGCTCTGCTCGTCGCGCACGAGCAAAAAGCCCACTAGATCGCCCGCAGCCGTCATCGGAAAAGCGTGGGTGCCGCGAGCCGACGATTTCAGCAGTGCCACCTTTGCGGGTGCGCCGGTCGAACGCAACCGAACTGCAAGCGGATCATCAAACCCGACATCTTCTGCGGCGGCGTCGAATGACGATGCTTCCGCGCGAAAAACGCTGCGCCGCAAGTACACGGCACACGCCTGCGTGTCCAGAAAGTGATCGATCGCTTCGATGACGCGACGCAGCAACTGACCTACGTCGCTGAACGACGTCAACTCACGCCGGAACTTCGCGAGGGAGTCGAGCGCTTGGCGCTTACGTTTGTAGAATGCCGCCTCGACCGCCGCCTCGACGCGCTGATGGACGGGTCGGAAGACCAGTGTTGCTACGAGAACGATGATGATCTCGATCACCGTGCTCGCCGCTCTCGAGCGATCCGAGATGAACCGCTCCGCTCCCCATTCGGCGATTGCAAAAACCAACACGATCGCCGTGGTGACGCAGGCGAAGACGTACGCACGTATCCGGCGACCGCTCGCCGGACCTGCTTTGCTCATGAATTAGCGGTTAGGCGCGAACCTTGCCCTTCCTGCGTGGGTGTCTTACTCGTTGCACAGTGCACCGATCAGTGGGCTATCGCGGTGGTCTCGCAATGATTTGCCCGAACTGGGTGATGAGAAGCCCTTTGTACTGCCCTATCGGGATGATTTGTGCAGCGCAGCCATAGTTATAGTAAGATTCCGGGCTGACCAAGTTCATGTGAACTTCGCCGGCTGTAGGGTCGGACGCAGTGCACGGGATGCGTATCACGATTCCGGAGCTGCTATCAATTCCAGTTATCGTTACCATATTGACGAGCCATTCTGTTCCATTGAGTTGCACGGCTGGAGAAAATATCTCGTTTTCGACGACTACATGCGGAATCGATGTCGAGGTCGAGATGGACGCAGCAGGCAGTACCGTGATGAGCGTGTCTGCAATAGAGGTTGGAACGCCGTGTGCTGTCATCGTCGCGAAATCGATCTTTCCGATATTGGAAAAAAGCGACGACCAGCTTGGGCCGGTCTTTTGCGCTACGAATTGAAGTTTGATTTGCTTCCCGCCGCATGCGACCAGCGCGTAGTTAGAATCCGTCGCGTACGCGGATACCTCACCGTTGGCAGCACTATTCGCACAAATAGTTGACAATGCTATCTGATCCGAATCCGCTGACGCGGGCTCCGGACTCGTCAGTACACCAATGAATACGAATGCTGCGATCAGACACGGGACACGACTCATGCGCTCAAAATTATCCACAATTAATTTCCTTGCCACCCAGACCGTTACACCGCCATCGCTTGTTCGACGGCCAGATCCTCCGACCACCGAGCGCCTTCGGCCGCAAGCCGATCGATTTCGGATTCGGTGAGATGTTCGCGCAGCGCGACCATGAGCTTATCGTGGCACCACCGCTCGGTGTACTCACGTTGGTACGCGAGCACTTCGAAATACGCATCGACATGGCCGATGAGTCGAGCAGCAACGTCCACGTTATTGCACAGCGCACCGAGTAGCGCGAAATGCTGCAAGACGATCGCAATGCCGAGCGCATGGTGGCCTTGCAACGCCCACTTCAGGCCCTCGCGTGCTGCGACGCGAGCCGCATTCACATCGTTCGCGGCGATGCAGTATGCCGCCAGGTTCGTGTGATCGATCGCCAGTATGATCGCCTCTTTGCCGCCGGCGTTGGTTTCAAGAGCCTCCCGCACCAGGTGCATGGCCTTCTCGACGTCTCCAGTCGAGAATTCGAGCTCGGCTAGGTTTCCGCAAGCCGCGGCGGCGCCGCGTTCATCTCCAAGAGACTTAAAAATTTCGATCGACTGAGCGAGCAGCGTGCGAGAAGCGGCGACGTCGCATCCTGGCGACCGGTAATAAAGTCCCTTCAGGCTAAGGCAGCTTGCAATGCCCCGACGATCCCCGCACTCGCGCGCGGCTGCCATCGAACGGTCAATTTCGCGTTCGGCGTCCTCGAGCCGCCCCATCTGAAAAAGAGCGAATGCGATGTCGAAGAGCGCCGTCGCCGACCTCTGTCGGTCACCGAGCGGTTCGAAGAGGGCAAGCGCGCGCTCCGCATACTCAAGCTTGGGCTTCGCGAAGGACATATCCGCGAGCGACAGCCAAAGCCGGGCCGCCTCCCGCGGGTGCGTCAACTCGTCGAGGCCGGCTTGCGCGCGAACGATCCAGTACCGACCCTCGACGATGAGTCCGCCCATAGTCCACAGCTTTCCGTGCACTCCGGCGATGGCGGCTCCGAGCGGAACGTCCTTCGCGTCGGCGAGCGACCAGTCAAGCGCCGCGCGATAGTTGTCAAGTTCGAGCTCCTCTTGCGCGAGCCACGCCATTCGTGCTGAATCGTAAAAGTTCTCATCTGCTGCCTTGGCCCGGTCGCGAAAGTATTCTGCATGTTTACGAGCAAAGCGCTCGCGCTCATTTGCGTCGCCAAGCTTCCCCAGCGCATACGCGCGCGTGGATTCGAGCAGACGGTAGCGTTCTTGCGCAATCGTTGTGTCTATAACGAGCAACGACTTGTCGGAAAGTGACGACAGCAGATCCAAAATGTCATCGCTTTCGATGTCCTCGCTAGCGCAAACCGCCGTGACGGCGTGAAGGCCGAAGCCGCCCGCGAAGATCGCGATGCGTGCGAACAATGTCTGCTCCCGAGAGGTGAGCAGATCGTAGCTCCAGTCGATGAGCGCGATCAGGGTCTTCTGACGTGGCATCGCGACACGGCTTCCTCCGGTGAGAAGCTTGAAGCGGTCATTGAGGCGCGTCGCAAGGTTTGGGATTGAGAGTACTTTGACGCGCGCCGCAGCAAGCTCGATGGCCAGCGGAATACCGTCCAAGCGTCTACAGATGTCCGCGACAATCGACGCGGTTTCATCGGTGAGGCGAAAACGTGCGTCTGCAGCGCTGGCGCGTTCGGCGAAGAGCGCTATCGCACCGAATTGCAAAGATTCGACAGCATGCATACTCTCGGCATGCGCCGGTACTGAGAGTGACGGGAGCCGATGCACCCTTTCCCCGTGTATGCCGAGCGCCTGCCGCGATGTCGATAAGATCCGAACCTCTGGGCAGGTCTGGACGATGGCGTCTGCAAGCAACGCCGCCGCCTCCACCAGGTGTTCGCAGTTGTCGAGGATCAACACGAGCTGCTTGAGTTTTAGCCATTCCACGAGGGTCTCATCGACGCGACGTCCTTGCGCTTGCGCAACGCCGAGTGCTCGGGCTACGACGCTTGAGACGAGTTCAGGATCGCTGATTGGCGCCAGGTCGACAAACCAGACACCATTCGGGTATCCGTCGACCAATTCAGCGGCAGCTTGTAGCGCAAGTCGAGTTTTTCCAACACCGCCCGAGCCGAGCAGCGTTACGAGCCGATGTTTTTCGACAAGGACCTTGACCTCGTCGACGTCCACCTCACGACCGACGAGCACAGTTAATTGTGCGGGAAGGTTGTTTGGCCGCGCGTCGAGCGAGTTGAGCGGCGGAAATTCTCTCTGCAGCCCGTCGATGTTGAGTTGCCAGACGCGTTCCGGCTCTGTGAGATCCTTGAGCCGCCGCGACCCGAGGTCGAGCAATGAAGTTTCGGACGGCAAGGCAGCGTCGATCAGATCACGCGCTCTGCCGGACAGGAGCACTTGACCACCGTGGCCGATAGACATGAGGCGCGCTACCCGATTTACCGCGGTGCCGAAATAGTCGCCGTCACGTTCGGATGCTTCCCCGACGTGTAGTCCGGCTCTGACGCGCACGCCTTCCACGTCCCCGAAGTCCTCAGTCGCCAAGCCGCGTTGGATCTCGACTGCGGCTACGATGGCGTCCGACGCGCGAGCGAACGAGGCGCAAAATGCGTCGCCAACAGTTTTGAAGACGTAGCCTCCATGAGATTCGATCGCGCCGCGAAGGATTGCGTCGTGGCGCTTGACGGCAGCATCCATCGCGTCGTGGTGCCGGTCCCAACGCTGCGTCGATCCTTCGATATCGGTAAAGAGAAATGCCACGATGCCCGAGGGAAAAGATCGCGCCCGGTATTCAGAAGCCGTCAGCTCGTCTGCCTCTGCCATGTTGCAGTATTAGCGACGGGAGTGCGGTTATCCGGTGCGCTGTTTCAGCGACGATCGGGGTTCGAATCCAACCTTAGCAGCCCGTATTGCCAACAGAGCGACGGCACTAACACTGTCGCGAGGTTGTAAAATGAAGCGACTTCTTGCGGGGGCCGAAGTTCCCGTTAGGCAAGAACGCGCCGAGACGTTGTCGAGACTCCGCAAAGGGAAGGACTCTCTTACCGGAGTAGCCCGGCGCAATGGCGGCCGATGACAGCGCGACCTCCGTTCCTTCACGCCACGATACGAGATGGAGGGGGCCGCTCATCGCGCTGTGCGGTCTGTTTGCGCTCTATCTCTTCGTCAGCGCTGCGGATAACTTCGGCCTCGGCGGCCGCCCTTGGTTGGGCTGGTTCGACGGCGGCGGGGAACCTACGCCAGGTCAGCCATTCGTAATGACGCTCGAACAAGTGCAGCCCGGCGGCGCCTTGTGGCGCGCCGGCCTGCGCGACGGTGATCGTCTTGATTTGCGGGATTTCGACCTCAGCACGCGCCTACAATTGATGTATGAGCCGCTCGCGACACAGGCGACCACTCTCGTTGCTCGCCGAGGATCGGACAGATTCGTCACGTCTTTCACCGGTAGCATTTGGTCGGACGGCGAATCTGCGGTAAAACTACCGACCGTACTGATCGCGCTCGCGACAGGCATGTGGTGCCTCGTTTGTGCGCTGATCATCGCCGTAAGGCGCTCATGGTCGCCGGAAGGACGCACGCTTGCAATCGTTTTGATCGCACTTGGACTCGGCGGCGCCAATCCTGTTCAAAGCGTCGTCCTGCCGAACGTGACCGCGGACGTCCTGTTGTGGTCAAGCATGTGGATACTCGGATTCGTCGCGCTGGCGCTGCTGGTCTCCATGGCTTCGCGCGTGGGCGTCCGTACCTCGTGGCGTACGGCCCTCGAATTCTTCGTCTACGCAGCGATTGCTGTGGGCGCTCTCGGGCTGGGTGCCGGTTACGTGGGCGAACTCACGCTGTGGTTTGATCCATTTCCATTTTGGTCGTACAACTCAGCGGTTGCCACAGCCGTCCCTGCGATCGAGCTCGGTGTCGTAGTCCTCGCAGCGATAGCGGTGGCGTCGGCTCCGCGAGTCGAACGTCCGCGGGCCGCATGGTTACTGCTGCCGCTCCCGATCGCGCTTGCCGCGAGCCAGGCAGCGCTGGCCTTGCAGCCCTTTGCACCTTCCTTCGTCGGCGCGACCGGCCTTATCGTCCTTGCCAGCGCAATCGCGCTGCTTGGAGCGCTCTTCGTCACCTATGCGCTTTTGAAGCGGCGCGTCTTCGACACCGCCTTCATTTTAAGTCGCACGATTGTCGTGGGCCTGATCTCGTTGATCGTGGTCGCCGCGTTCGTCTTGCTTGAGTGGCTGCTGGGATCGGTGGTCGCGGGCGCGAGCCACGCAACGGGTCTCATCGCGAACGCGGCGCTCGCGCTTGTGCTTGGTCTATTGCTGCGATATATCCATCGGCGTATCGACGCGTTCGTCTACGCGGTGCTATTCCGGAAGCGCCACGAGGATGAACGCGCACTACGCGCATTTTCGAAGGAGGCAGCGTTCGTCACCGGACGAGAAGCGCTGCTCGATCAGGCGGTTGATCACGTCCGCGTCCACACCGATGCGCGAGCCGCAGCGCTTTTCGTCAGAGAAAATGGCGCGTACAAGGCGTTGCGCCGATTCGGCCAGACGCCGACTGAAGTGGACGAGAACGACCCTGCTATCCTCGCATTAAAGACATGGCACAAACCGTTCGATCCACATTCTTACACCACCGCGCTGCAGGGAGATCTCGCCTTGCCGATGGTCGCGCGCGGGCGCCTAGTTGGCGTGCTCCTGTGCGGCGAACGCGACGGCGGTGAGGCCTATGCGCCGGATGAGGTCGATGCACTTTCGGAGTTCGCGCATGGGGTCGGTTCGGCGCTTGATATCCTCGGTGCTGGGCGCGAACCCAGCGTGAGCGATAGATTGCTTGAAGCCATCACGGCGTTTCGAGAAGAAACCGCGACCGCCATCAACGCATTACGGAACAGCATCGAGCAGCAAACTCAAGACCGCTCTGCCGAATGACTTGAGGGCCCGCGCTTCATTCGCTTAGCCTCACAGCACGATCGGCTCAACTATCACGGCGCGCTTCAAGGTAAAAAGATGGTACCGACCTCAGACCTTCTTGTCTATCAATGTCTTAATCTGCGCGATGCGCTCCTCGTCGCGTTTGAAGAACGTCCATTGCTTTATGCGTTTGCCACGGATCAACCCGGCGCTTGAAAGAACTTTCAGATGCTCGCTCACCGTCGCCCCAACAGTTCAGCGCTGGCAATCCCACCGTCTACATTCCTCTCAAGAACGAAGCGGCAGTCGATCGCGCGTGGCTCGACATCAGCAGCATGAAACATCTGCACGCCGTCGAGTCCGACACACCGCTGTGCGTGTTCGTGTTTACGCCGACGCCCGAAGGCGTCTATTCGAGAATGTTTGCGCCCGAACAGGGAATTGTCGAAGATCCGGCCACAGGGGCGCGACCGGCCCGCTGGCCGCCTACATGTTCCAAAACGGATTGACGTCCGGCAGCGATGGCTCGACGTTCGTGAGCGAACAGGGAAAGAAGATGGGCCGGCGCAGTCTGTTATTCGTCAAAATCAGTGGGAAAAACGGCGCGGACGGCATCGACGTCGGCGGCTATGTCACGGCACTGATGGATGGCACGACGCGCCTCGCGCCTGCGTGATCAGGAAACGCGTTTGTCGGTTCGGTGCGGCACCGGATCGCGGGAGTAAATCGACGAAACAATGCCCAACATAGAATCCCGGGCCCTAGGGCTTATCGGGGGGCTGGGCGTGCGAGCGGGCATCTACTATTACGAGCAGATTGCGCAA
>DATCBN010000065.1 GCA_036511855.1 Candidatus Eremiobacteraceae bacterium
TTCGCGAAAGCCGCCGACGATGCCCAGTTCGTGCGCCCGGCGGCGTTGCACGGCGCCCTCGGGATCGACCGCTATCGGCTCGTGTCCGGCGCTCGCAGCGATCGCGGCGATGTCGCCGGTCGAGAGATCCATATCGAACGCGGCGGCGCAGAAATGGTCCTCGCGATCGTCGAGACCGCGCGCCCGCTCTTCCCGGAGGTCGAAGTTGTCGTACCAGACGCCTACCGCGGCGCACGATCCGCGATCGGCTGCCACGATGAACGGCGTCGCGCCGTCGAACGCGGTGATGCGCACACCGCGCGCGATCATCTCCGCGTGCATCGGCATCGATCCGGAGCGCGTGGCACCATGGAAATCGCGATAGTCCACGATTGCCTTCACGTGCAAATGCACCGGCCCGTCGGTTTCGGTGACGGTGTACGTGATATAGGTGGTATTGGCACCCTGCTCCATGAGGATGCGCTTTTCAAGGCGCGCACCGTTCAAGGCAAATGTCCACACGGGAACCGTGCCGTCAAGTCGAAAGCGATCGATGTTGGCATAGCCTGCCGGGTCGATCGCGCCGCCGCCCCATCGGATCGTGCTCAGCCGGTAATCGCGATCTCCGACGGTCGCGATTTCATCGAGGGTCGCGACCAAGAGCGTGCGTCCGGCGGGCGGACGCAGGGCCGCGAAAAGCAGGCCGTGATAACGGCGTGTGAGCGAGCCGGCGATCGTACCGGACGCAAAGCCGCCGAGCCCGTTCGTCACCAACCATTCGCAGCGCTCAGCGTCTTCTAGTCCGACGAACCGTTCGCGGCCGAAATCGACCATAAACGAAGCTTCACCCGGGAGACGTGACGCACCCGCTCTATAACCATTCGTGCGAATCAACTATATGACTTAGGGTTTCGGAACGTACGACGATTTCGACAAGACCAACGACCGCGCATGCGTAGGCTATTGGTCTCCACTTGATGACGCGCGGCAGGAGCGTTTGGCGAGCCGCGAAAACCGCAAAAAGATTGCACGTCTGCGCCATCTGCATAGATGCGCGCGCCAAGGAGTACACTCGTGATCGGTCTCATCGCACTCGTGACTTCTGCCAGCCTCGTTTCTGCCGCTCCCGATCTCGCGCAGTTCTCCGATCCGCAATCACTCTGCGGTCCGCCCGTGCACGGGCGTGCGGTCGTCGATCCGCCCGAGCTGTTCAGCCAAAACGGCGTTCTCAACGTCACCCTCACGTTGATCGGCGCGCGGGATCCGGTGTTCGATCAGGTGCTGTGCTGGGTCTACACCTTCCCGGGGAAAAACGGTCCGAAGCTGCTCACCACGCCGCCGACGCTGCACGTGAAGCAAGGCGATCGCCTGGAAGTCACGCTCGTCAACGATTTGCTCGCGCCCGCTCCCGACCAAAACAATCGGGCCGAGCTCAGCATCGATCGCCGCATCGGCGAATCCGGCATGGGCGCCATGGCGATGCCCCAAGACGATTCGCTGCCGTGCGGACAGCAGGTGGTCGATCCGGTCCACACCCCGGATCCGACCACCGGCCGGATCTACGGCAACTTCCGGCCGCCGTACAACGAGACGAATCTGCACTTTCACGGTCTGAACACCTCTCCGAAACAACCGGGCGACAACACCACCATGGTGTTGTTGTGCCCGCGTCAGAATTCCGCGCAATTGCCGGAATCGTACAACTACATCGTCGATATTCCGCGCAATGAGCCGCCGGGTTTGTATTGGTATCATCCGCACGCCCACGGCGAGAGCGAGCATCAGCTCCTGGAGCAATTGACGGGAGCGATCGTCGTCGACACGATCGCGCCGTCCGTGCCCGATAACTACACGAATCGCGTCATCGTCGTGCGCGATCTTGGTGACGGCACCACGAGCCAGCCGCACGAGATGGCGCTGCGGAAATTGCGCTCGCGTCTCCCCACGCTCGCCGCCATACGCGCCGACATCGCGCAAAACGGTTTACCGCAGCCGGCATGGTACCGGGGATCCAACGGCTACCCGTACGGTCCGCCGGATCAATGTCCGTCCGATCTCATTGACACTCCGCGATTCAACTCCAAACAACTCCTTGTGAATGGGGTCCTGCTGCCGGCGCGGCCCAACCAGTTCGGGCGGTTGCCCTATACGAGCATCGCATCCGGCGAGACGCAATATTGGCGCTTGGCCAACACGTCGGCCGACACCATCCTCAACCTCGAATTGTTGGTCAACAACGTGAGGGTCCCCATTCAAGTCACGACACGCGACGGCGTGCCGCTCATCACGCAGAATGGTCACCCCACGTGGCAGCCCGTCCCCACCGATCACGTTTATTTGGATCCGGCGGCGCGCGTCGAATTCTTCCTGACGGGGACCAATCCGGGAGATCAGATAGTTCTGCGAACGCTCACGATCGACACGGGCTGCGGCGGAGACTCCGATTTCGAGCGGGATCTGCTGGTGGATCACGTGGTATCCGGACCGGTGACGCATCATATGTTGGCGGCGCCGCACGCCATCGACCCGGTGCCGGTCCGCTTTACCGATCTGGGTTCGAAGCCGCCGGTGCGCAAGCGCATATTCGTGCTGACCGAATACCAACGCGACGATTCGCCGGAGCCGGATTTCTACATCACCGAACTCACCAACCCGAAGGCCGTCGAGCATCCATACGCGATGAATGGACCGCCGGACGTGGTGGTCAAGGACGGAACGGTCGAAGATTGGACCATTCTCAACTACACCGAAGAAGTGCACGCGTTCCACATCCATCAGATACACTTCTTGGTCTTGAAGGGCGGCGGACCCCAAGGCGGCGAGGGTCAGTTGTTGGATACGGTCAATGTCCCCTACGGTGTTTTCCAGCCGGGCGGCAAGAACGGCGATCAAATGAATCCCGGCGCTGTCATGCTGCGCATGGATTTTCGCGATAAGAACATCGTCGGCGAGTTCGTATATCATTGCCACATCCTCGAGCACGAGGACAACGGCATGATGGCGAAGATCCGCGTGACGCCGTAGGACGCGCACGCTCTAGAATCGGGGCCGGTCCATGACGCCCTTCATCGAATCGGTGAACGTGGGCCTTCCGCGGAACGTGCCGTGGCTTGGCGAAGCGGTCGCAACGGGAATCTTCAAGACCGAGGTGCACCGGCCCGTGCGCGTATCGTTTCTGAACCTCGATGGCGACCGTCAAGCCGACCTCACCGTGCACGGCGGCCCTCACAAGGCGGTGTACGGATATCCGTCCGAGCACTACGAGTATTGGCGCGCTCAACTTCGGGTTGACGAATTGCCGTGGGGCGCGTTCGGCGAGAACTTGGACACCGCCGGACTTCTTGAAGACGACGTGTATGTCGGGGATCGCTATGTGGTCGGCAGCGCGACGTTCGAAGTGACGCAGCCTCGCGTTCCGTGCTTCAAGCTCGGCATCAAGTTCGGGGACCAGGGAATGCTGAAGCGGTTCCTTCAGAGCCGGCGCACCGGTTTTTACTTCAAAGTAATCGGCGAGGGCGAGGTCGTCGCCGGCGACAAAATCGAACGTACCGCGCGCGGCTCGATCAGCATAGCCGACGTGCTGCGCGCCGCGTACGATCGGCCCGGCGATCCCGCTCTTATCACCCTCGCCTCACAGGCGCACGCATTGCCCGAGAATTGGCGCGCGGAGTTCCGCGACCGCCTCGCCCGCGCCGACTAGAGGTACTGATAGCCGAGAGCGGCCACCTCGCCGCAAGCCTGGCCGGCGATGTTCGCGACGTCGGCGTTGGTCGGTACGCTGAGGTCGTTGAAGTAGACGGCAAAGGCGATGTGTCTGCCCAAGCGCGACGTGAAGTAGCCCGCCAACCCTTTTGCCCGCACCATGATCCGCGAATTCAAGTAATCGTCGTCTTGCCACGTGCCGGTCTTGGCTGCGACGCGCCCCGCAGCGGGCGTCGACCGCGCGATGTCCGCAAGCGTACCGTCGCGCCCGAGGACCGGCAAGCCCGCGTGAAAGGCCCAGAATTCAGGCTGCTTTCTTTCGAATGCGAGGAAGCGCACCATGAAGTCCGGTGAGAAGTACGCGTCGCCGCCCTCGCCGTCCGACTGCGCGGCGCCGCCGAGGTCCAGCTGGCCCTGTGCGAGCCATGCCCGTTCGACGCCGAAGCCGGCCCGGTCGGAATCCGTGTGCGCGCCGGCGGCCACCGCGCCGACGATGTACGGCATCGTGGCCGCGTGCAGATTCTGACTGACCTTGAGCGTTACTCTGACGTCTTGCGCGAGCGGCAGCGAGACGTGGTCGGCGACGAGGTCCGCGTCTGCGAAACGATCTGAGGCGGAATAAACGGCGAACGAGTTACCGCCCGAGATATTGTCCGCACCGTCCAGCACGGTCACGCCGCGAGCGCGCAGCGCGTCGGTCAGAGCGAAGCGTAGATATTGGTCGGGTTCTTGCACCGCGTACGGGTCCCAGGATTCTTTGGTGCCCGCGGGCACGGAGCCGGTGATGGTCAGCGTGTGCGTCGAATTCGGATTCGTGACATCGGCGTCTGTGTCGATCGTGTTCTTCGACTGCGGTGGCCCGGTGACGGCCTTGTTCACGACCGTGAGATACGACGTCGAGGGCGAGGCGACGATGACGGCAGGCGTTCCCGGCGCCGGACCTGGCGTTATCGATAGATCGACGATATTGTCGTTGAGGCAAACCGGCGAGATCGTCATGCCGGTGCCGTTCTCGGTATCGCCCTGCTTGAAAAGGCCCATCTGCACGATCACGTCGCCGGTCACGCTCTTGATGCCGTGCGCGACGATCTGCCCGGCGAGGTCGTCGACGGCGGCAAGCGGGTCGCCGTGAACCGGCACGCCGCCGTAACTGTGGTCCTCGTCCACAAAAGCATACGTGCCGTTGCTTTGCGCCCGGCCGGAGAGATCGGGATCGCCGGATGGCACGACGACGAGCTGACCCGCAAGCGTGCCGTCGGCCGCGATGGCGCCGGTGCGATAGATCCGCGTGTGAAACCGGTAATCCGAACCGAGCACGTGCAGCACGGTTCCCTCGGTCACGAGCTTGGTCGTCGACGCCGCGACGAACAGCTTATCTGCATTGCGCGAGAAGATCGGCCGGTTCGCATCGAGATCGAAGAACTCGACGCCGAAACTCGCGTGCGCGAACGCCGGCCTGGCCTCGAGCGCTGCGATCCGCGCCGCAAAAAACATTTCGCCGCGCGCCGCCGCGGGCACCGCGGGTGCGGGGACCGGTCCGCGCGGCGCAGCCGCCGAAGGCTGGTATCCGAAGACGACGGCGAAGACAAATACGATGCCAAAGGCAATTTTGTACATGGTGGCGCGGTTCTTCACGCCGTGCTCATATTCCCCATCTGGAATGAGGATGCGCGCGACGATTAGTTGAGCAGCCGGGCCAAGCTCGGCAGCGCTTCGCCATACGTCGGATGGATGTGCACCGAGCGGTCGAGGACGCGCCACGTCGAGCCGGCTTGCATGTGCGCCACGATGACGTGGATGAGCTCGCCGGCTTCGTAGCCGACGAACGTTGCGCCTAGTATCTTCTCGGAGTCGTCGTCGACGACCAGCCGGTAAAATCCGAGATCGTGACCCCACTCGATCGCTCGTGCGATCGACGACATCGGCATCGTCACGGCGCGCGCGCGCAACCCGTGCTTTTTCGCTTCATCCAAGGTCATGCCGGCGCGGGCCACTTGGGGTTCGGTGAACGTCGAGTAGGCGAGCACGCGATCGTTGCGCGTGCGCGTCTCTCCGCGCACGATCGCCTTGAGCCGCCGGTAATCTTCCCACGAGACGTGTGTGAACGCGGGCTGTCCGGCGACATCCGCGATGGCGAAAACGCCTTCTGCCGACGTCCGGAAAGTCTCGTCGATCGTGACGTTGCCCCGGGCGTCGAGCGCAACGCCGCCCGCTGCGCATTGCAGCTCGGCCGTATTCGGCTTGCGCCCCACGGCCACGAGCATCGAATCCCCTTCGAGGATGTCGCCATTGTCGAGCCTGACAGCGAACGTGCCGTCTCGATGAGCCACGCTTGCGGCGCGGCGCCCGAGGTGAAAGGTCAGCCCATCCTGCGTTATGCCTTTTTGCAGCGCATCGGACGCGTCGGGTTCCTCTCGCGATAGCACGCGCGGATTGCCGTCCACGATGTGCACGCTCGCCCCGCAGCGCGCCATCCCTTGCCCAAGCTCAAGGCCTATATAGCCGCCGCCCAATACCAAGAGTCGCCGCGGCATCTCGGTGAGTTCGAAAAAATTCGCGTTGGTGAGAAACGGCGTGCCGGCAAGGCCCGGTATCGGGGGCACGAGCGCGCTCGTGCCGGTGTTGATGACGACGAGCGGCGCGGTGACCGTGACAGCGCCGCCCATAAGTGTGCGCACACCGACGAACGATGCGTGGGCGCGGACGACTCGCACGCCGGCATCCTCCAATTTCTTTTCGACGCCCGCGCAGAATTCGTCGCGGATCCGGCGCACGCGCGTCATGACCGCGCCAAAATCCACCGTGACGACGGCATTGACGCCGAGTTTCGCAGCGAGGCGCGCACGGCCGGCGCCATGTGCTGCGGCCAAGAACGCCTTGGACGGCGTGCAGCCGTAGTTGATGCACGAGCCGCCGAGACGGTCGCGCTCGAACAGCACGACGCGCTTGCCTTCCTTCGCCCAATCGATCGCGAGCGGAACGCCGCCTTGTCCGCTCCCGACGACGATCGCGTCGACGTGCTCCACGTGCTTCTATCTCCTATTCCGTGCGTTCACGAATCCCGGTCCGGCGCCTTATCTCGATATTCGGCGGCTTGCTGCAGCAGCTTGGCGACGATGGCCGTCCATCCGGTCTGCTGACATGCGCCGAGCCCTCTGCCGTTGTCACCGTCGAAGTATTCGAAGAATAGCGTCTTCCCAGGCCAGCCCGGCACCGGTTGGTCGCATAATGTCACGAGCCGTCGCGATAGTTCGGCGGCGACCCGCCATAGATTCATTTCGTTGCCGGAACCCGTCGGACACTCGATCGTGAATCCTTCGCCATAGTAATAGTCGAATTTCTGCAACGCTTCGATCAAGAGGTAGTTCACCGGAAACCATACCGGCCCGCGCCAGTTCGAATTGCCGCCGAACACACCCGTTCTTGACTCGGCAGGCTCGTATTCGACGCGGTGCTCCATGTCGTCGACGTTCAACACGAACGGCTGGTGCAAGTGCTGTTTCGAAAGTGACCGCAATCCGCCCGGGCTCAAGAACTCCGTTTCGTCCAGCATGCGCTCGAGCACGCGACGCAACCGGTCTTTGCCGCAGATCGCGAGGAGCCGGCGTGCGTTGACGCCCTCGGTCTCCATGCATGCGACGTTCTCGCGTAGATCGGGGCGATGGCGGATGAACCATTCCAGTTTGCGCGTGAAGTCCGGAAGTGCGGCGAGTATCTCCGGTTCCAATATCTGAACGGCGAACAACGGTATCAAGCCGACGATCGACCGCACCGCCAGCCGTTCGAAACGCGCGGCCGGCACATGCAAGACGTCGTAGTAGAATCCGTCTTCTTCATCCCACAAGCCGACGTCGCTTTCGCTCACGTGGTTCATGGCGTCGGCGATCCGCAAGAAATGCTCGAAGAATTTTGTGGCGATGTCTTCGTAGGCGCGATTGTCCGGCGCAAGCTCGAGTGCGATCGCAAGCATGTTGAGGGCGTACATCGCCATCCAGCTCGTGCCGTCGGCTTGATCGATGTGCCCGCCGGTCGGAAGCTCGGCCGAGCGGTCGAAGACGCCGATGTTGTCCAACCCGAGAAAGCCGCCCTGAAAGACGTCGTTGTCGTCCGCGTCTTTCCGGTTGAGCCACCACGTGAAGTTCATCAAAAGTTTTTGAAACACGCGCTCCAGGAACAGCCGGTCGCCGGCGCCGCGCATCTTGCGCTCGATCTGATAGACCCGAAGCGCGGCCCAGGCGTGCACCGGAGGATTGGCGTCGCCGAATGCCCATTCATACGCCGGCAACTGACCATTCGGATGCATGTACCACTCTCGGGTAAGCAGCACCAGTTGCCGTTTCGCGAAGTCGGGGTCGATCATGGCAAGCGGCACGACGTGGAACGCGAGATCCCAAGACGCGAACCACGGATACTCCCATTTGTCCGGCATCGCCAGAATGTCGTCCGTATGGACGTGCAGCCATTCGTGATTTCTGCCGCTTCTGCGCTCCGGCGGCGGCGGCGGCGCGCCAGGGTCGCCGTCCAGCCATTCCTTGACTATGTAGCGGTAGTATTGTTTTGACCAGAGCAGACCCGCAAACGCGCGCCGTTGCAGCAATCGTCGCGACGGCGAAGCTTCGAAGGGGTTTATCCGCGCGTAGAATTCATCGGTCTCGCGAAGCCGCGATGCGAATGTCTCTTCAAAACCGTCGCCGAACGGCGCGGACGCGTCGGCCTGATCCGTGAGCCGCAGACGGACCGTCTGTTCCTCACCAGGCGCAAGATCCAACACGTAGTGCGCCGCGCATTTGGTCCCGGTCAGCTGCGGGTTCACCGCTTGGGCGCAGCCGTCCACGAGATAGGCGTGAAACGCATCTTTGACGTATGGCGACGCGTTTTGCGCGTTCCACAGACGTTCGGCGTTGGACTCGTTTTCGGTGAAAAGCAGCTCGCGCGGCTTCTCACAATGCAGATAGTACCGGCCCAGCGTGGGATGCGTGGTCTCCACTACTCCCGGTTCCACTTGACCGAGCAGCGGTTTTTCCGAACCCGGCTTCCACGACCACGTATTGCGAAACCACAGCGTCGGCAAAAGCTGTACGCTCGCGCGATCCGGCCCGCGATTCTTGACGCTTATGCGGACGAGGATGTCCTCGGGGCGGGCCTTCGCATAGCGTACGGTGACGTCGAAGAATCGATCGCCGGCGAAGACCCCGGTATCGTCGAGCTCGTATTCTCCATCCGCCTTGCCGCGCCGTGCATTCTCCCGGACGAGGTCATCGTACGGAAACGCGCGCTGCGGATAGACGTAGAGATACTCCATGTATGCGTGCGATGGCGTGTTGTCGAGGTGGAAATAGCGTTCCTTGACGTCTTCTCCGTGATTGCCTTGCGGGCCGGATAGGCCGAACAGCCGTTCCTTGAGGATCGGATCGGCGCCGTTCCACATGGAAACGGCAAAGCAGAGCCGTTGATGGTTGTCGGATATGCCCGCGATGCCGTCCTCGCCCCAGCGGTAGGCGCGCGATCGCGCATGATCGTGCGGGAGATATTCCCAGGCGGCACCGTCGGCGCTGTAGTCTTCGCGCACCGTGCCCCATTGACGTTCGCTGACATACGGGCCCCAGCGGTACCAATGTGCACGCCGCCCGCGCGCTTCGATGAGCCGGGTCTCTTCTGCGGTCATCGGTTTCCCTTCGCGGCCACCACCGCCGCGTCTTATCGGCGCTGGATTGTTCTCCTGTCGGCGGAACGTCGATGCATCCGCCCGAATGAAGACTCAATCGTCAAACGGTGAGCGAAGTTTCCACATAATATGCCGTCGCTGCCGCCCGCAAGGAGCAACAACATGCCGCAGCTCGGCTCTACTCTTCCATCGTTCGACGGCGTGCCGTTGTGGCGTAACGGACCTGCGCCGGCGGTCGCGGATCTTGAGGGCAAGCCCGTGCTCGTCCACTTCTTCTCCAGCGGCTGTCCTTTGTGCCGGGAGGGGATGCCGGTCATCCGCCGGCTGCACGCCGCATTTGTCCAGCGCGGCCTTGTGGTCGTCGGAGCGTATCAGCCGAGGCAGGATGCCAAAGCCACACCGGGCGATGCCGAGCGCGAATGCGATCTCCACGTGGGGCCGACGCATCCGTGCGCATTGGACGACGACGGCGTCCTCGCCAAGCGGTTCGAAAACGATTGGCCGCCGGGCTACTACGTCTACGACCGCAGCCATCGTCTTCGGCACTACCAGATGGGCAATTGGAATCTCGACGAGCTCACCGCACTCATCGAAGGTTGCATGGGCGTCTAATGCGGTCGCACGCTTACCGGTGCTCGTCGCGCAGCGCGCGCGCGAGCACGACGTAGAACGCGATGAGCAAAAAGCCGATGCCGGACACGATGATGGCAAGACGCGGCCCGTAGAGCTGCGCGAGGTATCCGCCGATGATCGCACCCGGAACCATGCCGATCAACACCACGAGACGCACCGCGCCGAAAACGGCTCCGACCATTTCACCGGGCACGATGCGGATGCGCCAGCCGACGATCTGTGTGACCTGGAAAGAGCCGGCCACGCTCGACAGTCCGAAGAAGATCATGACCGTCAGTACGTTGTGGGCCAACAGCACCGGCAAGTAGAGAACCGCGTCCAAGACGTACGCCACGCTGAGCGTTTTGCCGAAATGCCACTGTGGCCCGAAGCGTCCGGCGATGAGCGCGCCGATCACGGACCCAACAGCGACGCCGCCGAACGTGATGCCGACCAGAGCGTCGCCTGCGCCGAAAACCGTCTTCAGGTATGGGATCGTGATCGCAAATCCCATCATGCCGAAGAAATTCAAGCCAAGGCTGGTCAGGGTGATGATCGTCATCGCGTTGTCGGCGGCCAAGAACCGGAAGCCGTTGCGGATGTCGCGCACGATGATCTCCGCCCTCGGCCATGCGATGGGAGCCTCGGGGCCGAGCGTCGGCACTGCGAACAACGATATCTGCGAAACGAGATACGTGCAGGCGTTGACGACCAGCGCCGGCAGCGCTCCGGCGGCGGCGAATATCGCTCCGCCGATGGGCGGCGTGATGAAGTTCGATGTCTGCTCGGCCGCGACGAGCGCGGCCACGGCACGCGACGAACGCGATTTGCCCACAAGGAACGGGATGCTCGACATCTGCCCGCCCATGAACACCGCGGCGGCCGCGGACAGCACGACGATGCCCGAATAGAGGACCGGCAACGTCAATGCTCCGCGCACGTACTCGATCGAGAATAACGCCATGATCGCGAAGCGGGTGAAGTCGCACCCGATCATCAGCCGTCGGCGATCGGTCCGGTCGGCAAGCGATCCTCCCACCAAACCCACAAGCGCAAAGGGTAGAATTTCAAGCGCGTACGTGATGCCGGTGGAAAGCGCCGAGCCGGTCAAATGGAAGACGAGGAGTGGAATGGCAAGCGTCCGCAGTCCGTCGCCGAGATAGCTGAAGCACTGGCCGCCGAAGTAGTACGCGAATCCGCGTTCGGCAAATATGGAACGATCGGTGGACATCCGGATCGGCGGGCCTTACGGTTTCTTGAGTGCGGCGCGATACTCGTCGAGCATTTCGAGTTCACCGGCGTGGGAGAGCGTTTCTTCGTGATGGCGCACCCAATCGCGGGGCACGCTTCCGAAAACGGGCCGGCCGTGATGCCGCCGGAAGATCGCGTAGCCGATGATCCCCGACACCACCCATAGCGGCCCGGCGATTCTGCCGACCGGATGCGTGATGATGATGAAGATCAAAATCGCAGTGATGCCGAGCAGCCCTATGATGGATGCGATGGAGACCGAACCTTTTCGGCCTCGAATCGTGACGGCGAAATTCAGGGGCATCCGGAAAGGACGCGGCGCGGCCGTATCGGTGAAGCGCAGCGTGATCAGAGCGATGAAGACAAGCGTGTACGAAAGCGCCGCGCCGAACGCATACAGATCGGCGAGGAAGTTCAATGCCTGATCGCCTTGGCGATACGCGGCGATGAGCTCGACGAGCGCGACCGACGAGAAGACGAGAATAGAGACGACGGGCGTCTTCGTCTTCGCGTTGGTCACCTTGAATGCCGCGGGGAGCAGCCCGGTCATGCCCATCGCATACGCTATGCGCGAAGCGCCGAAAACACCGGAGTTGCTGGAGATCATCACGAGGAACGCGCCGAGAAACGGCAAGTACAATTTGAACAGAAACCCGACGTATGGAATGAAGCTGACGAGCACGGCGACAGCCTTGTCATTGTTCGCCGGGGTGCCGAGAAATTGATAGAGCGGAATTGCCGCGCCGCCGGACGGGACGTCGGGCATTCCGAGCACGAGATTCGAGTAGCCGACTGCGAAGATGAGGATCGTGAGGATCAGCGCCATCGACGTCCGCGGCAGGACCGTGGACGGACGGTACGTCTCTTCAGCCGCCTGCGAGATGCTTTCCAGGCCCACGAACGAGATGATGGCAAGCGAGATCCCGAGCAAGAGATTGTCCGTGCTCGGCCAGTGCAGGCGCATGGTCCGTTCGAGCAGCGCCGGCTGCCAGGCGAGCACGAATCCGGCGACGAGGATCAGAGTTTCGTTGACGACGTCCACCGCCGCGACGATCTCGTTGATGCGCGAAGAATGGCGCACCCCGACGACGTTGATGATGGTGAGGAACGCCGTGACGCCAAGCACTGCGATGAATTTCAGAAGTGCGTGTTCGCTTAGCCACGGGACGGCAACGCTGAGATATCCGATCGTGAACCACGCGAAGAGGCTGATGTCTATGGTGAAGTCGAGCAGCACCGCCCAGCCCGCGACGAACCCCATGAAATCGCCGAGCGCGCGCGTGACGAAGAACTGGCCCCCGCCCGCCACCGGATACGCGGCGGCCAATTCGGTATAGGCGAGGCCGATGCAGACATAGACGATGCCGGCGAAGGCAAACGCGATGTTGGCCGCACCCATGGCGGCGCCAACGACAAGGCCGAGCGCCACGTATATGTCGGCGCCGACATCGGCGTAACCCCACGAGTACGATCCCCATGTAGAGACCGCACGTCGCAGACTCTCTTCCGGCTGGGCGATCGTCGTGGGCCCCTGCGCGCTCAATGCGCTGATACCTCCAGGCCTTGGCAGTTCCAGGCTCGTCCCGGCGAAGCTCGCTCGCTTCGCCGCCCGCCGCCGTACATGCCTCGCGCTCGAACATAAATTCGGCCTCTGGCGTCTGTCCCGTTTTACAGAACAATGTGAAATCGAGTGCTGCGTGTAACAAAGCGGGTATGACAGGGGTCACATCACTCGAGCCGCAGCAATGCGGTCACATTGCGCATTGTAGCAGCGCAGGACGTGAAGCCATGAAACAGCGCGACAGCCTCAAGTGCGATCGAGCGTTTTCTTTGCCGGAGTTGCTGATCGTCGTTGCGATCATCGCGATTCTTGCGGCGATATTCATGGCGAATCTCATGCACGCGCGAGCCCAAGCCGGCTCGGCCGCATGCGAAGCCAACGAGCGCGCAATAGCCACGGCACTCGAAGAATTCGCCACCGACAACAATGGAACGTATCCGACCAGTTCCGGGCAGATCACGCTGCAGACGTTCGGTGGTCCGGGCAATCCGTATGTCGACCCGTCAAATCTTGTCGATCCGGTCGACGGCATGGCATATACCTACACTCCGGGCGCAGGCACGTGCACCAATAGTTCGGCTTCGTTCGAGATACACGACCTCGGCGGGCACGACGGCGTCACGTTGCAGAATCTGCCGCAACTCGCCCAGACCTCCGACTCGGTCGCGTATTGTGCCGGCGTCGGCATCGTCGCCGACGATAGCCAATTGTTCGCGCAAAAAGGGTACCAAAAGGGACACTAGCCCCTTTGCGGCTTCCCGATCGCATGTACGCACCGCTCATCATCGCAACTGCTGCCACACTCTTCTTCACGCTGTTCGGCGTTGCGCCCGCAGCGGCGGCTCCGACGTTTTTTCGTCACACGTGCGCGGATATATTGAATGCTCCGACCGATGCCCGCTGCGGCATCGTCGTCGTTCCCGAATCTCGCGCGCAAAGCGAGGGAAAGACGATCGGCCTGAACGTGCTGGTCCTGCCGGCGGTGCCCGGACCGAAGCAGACCGACGCGATCTTCGAGATAGCCGGCGGCCCCGGCCAGCCGACCGCTGACAGCAATGGCCTGGATTTCGCATCGATCGCCGGCGCCGCTCACAACACGCGCGACATCGTGCTCGTCGACCAGCGGGGCACCGGCGGATCGCGGCCGCTGCAGTGCGAGATCTATCCGGGCAGCGGCCCGACGCGGTTCTTCGCGCCCGAATGGCCCACCGATATCCTCGAGCGATGCGGTCTACGATTGGGGTCGATCGCAGATCTTTCGCAGTATTCGACCGACAATGCCGCCGACGATCTCGACGACGTGCGTTTGGCACTCGGCTACGACAAAGTCGATCTTGTCGGCGGCTCGTACGGAACCACCGTGGCCCTCGACTATCTCCGTCGTCATCCGGCTCACGTCCGAGCTGCCGTGCTCGATGGCGTCGCGGATGTGAACTCGAAAGGTCCGCTGCCTTTTGCGAAGGCAAGCCAGCGCGCGATCGACGCCCTGTTCTCCGACTGCGCTGCAGACGCGGCTTGTCACAACGCCGTGCCGAATATCCGCTCCGAGTTCGCGGCCGTGCTCGCAAAACTCGCCAAAGGTCCGGTGAACGCGAGCGTGACCGATCCACTGACCAACCAAAAATCGGCCGTGCAGATCGACCTGCCGATGTGGGTCTCGACGGTGCGCTACGGTCTGTACGACACGTCGGGCGCCAGCGATCTCTTGAAGATGATCCATGCGGCCGCAGGCGGCGATTTCAATCCGTCTGCGGATGCGACCGCGCGGGTGCGAGGGGGCTTGGATGGGCTCTACGAGGGCATGTCGATGTCGGTCGCGTGCCCGGAAGATATCGCGAACATCGATCCCGCATCGATTCCGGCGGCCACGAACGACACGTTCTTCGGCGACTTCCGGGTCCGGGCGCAGATGGCAGCGTGCGACGTCTGGCCGCGGAGAATTGTCGATCCGGCCTTTTTCGCGCCGGTTCGTTCCAATGCGCCGGTCCTGATGCTCACCGGCGCGCTCGATCCGGCCACGCCGCCGGACGAAGCCGCTCGCGTGCAGCGCTATCTTCCGCACGCGGTCAACGTCGTTTTCCCGCACGTCGCGCACGCGGCGAACACCGCGTGCGGCAAGAAGCTCGTGAGCGCGTTCATCATCGCGGGCGACGCTCGCGGCCTCGATGCCACCTGCGCGGCTCAGGAGCTTCGGCCGCCGTTCGTTCTCTGATTCCTACGGTTCGATAGAATACAGCCACCAACGGTGCTTGCGCGCCGTCTTGTTCGTGGGATTGCGTTCGAAGTACACGGTCATGTGCTTGCCGCAGGTCGTGACGATTTCGTAGATATGCTTTCGCACGTAGACGTCTCCGCGATCGGTGCCGGTCGAACGCCGTGTGGCTTCGACCGAGGCGACCTCGTAGCGCGTTCCTCGCCACGTGAACGAGCGCGGCAATCCGGGTTCGCCTCGTGACATGGCGCCGACATCGGCGCTGCCGGGCTCGGGTTCGATGGGTTCGGAGACGAATCGGGCCATGACGGGCTAGCGGTTCACCACGGTGCGAGCCTCAGCGCGCCAGGTTTCGTATGCGGCGTGAGCGGCGTCCATCTGCACGGTAAGGCGATCTTTTAGATCGTAGGCCGGCTTGAGCGGCGGGCCGGCTCCGAGCGGTCCGAACAGATCGTAGAGACGTTCGCGCAAACCGGGTGCGAAGATGAAGATGTCCTCGTCGTTTTGCGGATCGGACGACAACTCCGATTCCAAGCGCGCGCCGGCGTCGAGAACCGCACGCGCTCGCGCGAGATCGCTTGCACCCGCCGCGCCGCGCTTCATCATCGACGGCAACATGCGCTTGATGCGGGCATGCATCCCGTCGATGTCGTTGAGCCAGCGGTCGATGCGATCGACTTGCGCGAAAAGAAAAGAGGCATACTCGTATTGTTTTTGATAGTCGTCTTGCGTCCACGGCGCGCGCGGGTCCGCCTTGACGTCCAGCGGCGCCGTGAGCGCGCGCGACCCGAGAGTCAGTCGCACGGTGTACGCGCCAGGCACGACGCCGGCGCCGGAGTCGAAGCCCTGATACGGTTTGGGCGCCCACAGCCATTTTGCCGGCCCGTTCTCGCCGAAGTCCCACACCACGCGGACGAGACCGGCGTCGTTTGCTATCCACGGCTTCTTCTTCCCGTCGACATCGTGCGTTCCGGCGATCCGTCGAACGACGCGGCCGTTCGCATCCAGGATCTCCAGCACGGGGCCGCCGCGAGGCGCGGGTCTAGCCTGGTAGAATGTGATGACCGCGCCGTTCGCCGGATTGTCGCCCGCGTATTCGGCATATGCGTAATCTTCGTGCTCGAAATAGAAGTACTCGTACGCCGTCTGCGGCGCGAAAAGATATGCGCCGGCCGACGTCGCGGCGGTCCACTGCTGAAGCGGGCGCAGATCATCGAGGATCCATAGCGCGCGGCCATGGGTGGCGACGATAAGGTCGTCGGATTGCGGCTGCACGCGCAGATCGCGCACGGACGACGACGGCAGATTGAGCTGCAGCGAGCGCCACCGCAAACCGCCGTCGAACGACACCCACAGCGAGCGCTCCATCCCGGCATAGAGCAACTCCGGATTCACCGGATCGGGCCGTATCGTCTTCATCCATTGATCGTGCGGCAAGCCGTTCGAAAGCGATTGCCACGACGCGCCGAAGTCCGAGGTCTTGTAGAGGTACGGCGCTTCGTCGCCGATCAAGTGCCGGTCGATCGTGACGAACGCGGTGGCGGCGCTGAATGGTGACGGCGCCACGGTGGTGACGTAGCCCCACGGGAGCGTGCCCCGAGGTGTGACATTCTTCCAGTGCATCCCACCGTCGCGCGTCATCTGAACCAATCCGTCGTCGGTGCCCGCCCATATCTCGCCTGCTGCGACCGGAGACCCGTCGATCGAGATGACGGTATCGGCGTATTCCGCGCCCGTCACGTCTTGCGTGATCTCGCCGCCGGGGATCTGTTGGTGAGACTTCACGTTGCGTGTGAGGTCGGGACTGATCACCTGCCATGTCCGGGCGCGATCCTGCGTTTGAAAGATGACGTTTCCGCCGAACCAGGCGGTGTGCGGATCCCAAGGCGCGAACGCGATGGGCGAAAACCAATTGAAGCGGTATTGCTTCTTGTCGAGATCGAAGGCGTAGACGTCGCCTTCGAACGGCGATGCATCGTACGCCTCCTCCGTCCGTTTGTTGAAGATGCTGAGCACGCCGTTTTGCAGATCGCTCCAGACATAGTTCGAGTCCGATGGGTCGGGAACCGACCACATGCCGTCGCCCCCGAGCACATCGGTCCACTTGCCGTTCAAGATCCCGTCGGGGTCCAAGCTGTTCGAGGGTCCGCACAACGACCCGTTATCCTGATACCCGGCGCAGACGCCGTACGGTGTCTGATCGTCGGCGGCGACGTGATAGGCTTGGCCGATCGCCAGGTTTCTCGGAAATGACCAATTCCGGCCGCCGTCGAGCGTGAGGATATAGCCGCCGTCGTCGCCGATCATCACACGCTTGCCGTCGTTGGGTGCGATCCAGACGGCGTGATTGTCGGGGTGCAATCCGCTGGAACCGGTGATCTTCTTGAATGTCTTTCCGCCGTCGCTGCTCGTCGAGATCGCTTCGGAAATCGACCACACCTTATCGCGGTTCGCCGGATCGACCGCGATGTGACTGAAATAGAATGGCCGCTGATCGATCAGCGTGCTCGAGTTCACGAGTCGCCAATGCGCGCCGCCGTCGTCCGAGCGCCACAGATAGCCGTGCGCGGTCTGCACGAGCGCGTACACGCGGTTTGCGTCACTCGGCGCGATGGCAAGACCGATGCGCCCGAGCCGCATGCCGGTCGGAAAACCGGCCCCTTGGATCTTCGACCATGTCCGCCCGCCGTCGTTCGACCTGTACAGGCCGTCGTGCGGACCGCCGCTCGTGAACGTCCACGGCAGGCGGCGGAATTGCCAGATGCCCGCGTAGACCACATCGGGAGCGTGGGGGTCCATCGCCATGTCGGAGACTCCGCTTTGTGGTCCGACGTAGAGCGTCTTGGTCCACGTCTTGCCTCCGTCGTACGTGGCATACACGCCGCGATCAGCCGAGTCTTTGAATGGATCGCCGAGCGCGCCGACGATGACGTGATCTGGATTGCGTGGGTCGATCAAGATGCTCGCGATATATTTTGTCTTCGCAAGGCCGGCGTTCTTCCAATTCTTGCCGCCGTCGTGCGTCACATAGACACCGTCGCCGGCCATCACGTCGTTGCGCGGATTCGCCTCGCCGCTGCCGACCCATACGACTTTTGCATTCTTCGGCGAGATCGCGATCGCTCCGACCGACTGCACGCGCTGTTTATCCCAGAGCGGTGACCATGTGACACCGCCGTTTTCGGTTTTCCAAACACCGCCGCCGGCTGCGCCAAGATAGTACGTCTTCGGATCGTCGCCGACACCCGCGACCGCGCTGACGCGGCCGCCGGCCGCCGCGGGCCCTATCGAACGAAACGAAAGGTTTGCGAATGGGTCGGACGCTGTGTGGTGGGATGACGGCGCCGGTTTTGGATGGGCTCCTGCTGCGGCGCCCGCGCCGAACGCGAGCGCGAGATAGGCCGTTAAGATAGATGCGGCGGCAGCGGCGGACGGACGCACGTCGTTGACCTCCATTCGCAATGTGCGCAGATGCGGCCGTGTTATATGACACGGACGGCGCGGACCTGCTCTTGGCCGCCGCACAGGCCTTGTTTAGCGCGACTCGAAGAACGACGGACCAACTAAGATCGCCCGAGCGAGCCGCCGATATGGATGTCGAAACAGTCGTTCTCTCGCCCGGAGCTATTCCCGGCTCGCTTCCCGTGCGAAAGCCGCGCTTCAATAGCGTCGCGGCCGGAATCGCGTGGGCGTTGGCGGCGGGATTCACCTCTGAAGCGGTGTTCTCGTGGCTGCGGTCGCGCGCGATGCCGGTTCCTGGCCGCCTCGTCGACATCGGCGGACGGCGTCTCCACCTTAGGATAGCAGGCGACGGTCCGGGGCCCACTGTCGTGTTCGAGGCGGGTTTCGGCGGGTCGTCGGTGCTCTGGTCGCTCGTGCAGCGCGACGTTTCGAAATTCGCGCGCACGTGTTCGTACGATCGCGCCGGCTACGGCTTCAGCGATTTCGGTCCGTTTCCGCGATCGGGTGCCCAGCTCGCCGCCGAACTCCATCTCGCTCTCGCAAAAGCGGGGCTGCCGCCGCCGTACCTCCTCGTGGCGCATTCGTACGGTGGTCTTATCTCCCGTCTGTTCGCATGGCGCCATCCGCGCGACGTCGCCGGCATCGTGCTCGTCGACGCCTTGCACGGGGCCATCTTCCACGAAGCGCATCTGGTCATGCGGCGCATGGTCACGGCGTTCGGGTTCACCCTCGGCGGTCTGGTATTGCTCGGCGCGATCGGCGTCCTGCGGTTGGTGGCGCGCACGCAAGGTCCAGAGATCATCTTGGGCCTTCATAAGCTGCCGCCGCAGGTGAGGCGGGAACTCGCCGATTCACTGCCGCGCGACGTGATCGCCGCGCTGCTGGAGATCATATGGTGGGATGCGACGTTGGATCAGGCGGAAATAGCAACGCTGCCGCCCGAACTGCCGATCGTAGCCCTCGCGCACGACTTGACCGAGACCTTTGCCGCAGCCGGGCGCGAGGCGACGCGCTACGAGCGCCTTTGGCAGAGCATTCAGTCGGACGCGTTGCGATTGAGCCGGCGTGCGACTCTGTTGCACGCGCGGGCGAGCGGGCATCACATCGCGCTGGACAATCCCGAGGATGTCGTGAACGCCGTGCGCTTTCTGATGCCGCGCTGATCTCGAAAGCGCCGTGCATCTGAAGCACGCGCGCCGGAACAATTAATTTTTAGGAATTGCTAGGCCCGGGGGTGGCCAAGGTTCAAGTCTACTGCACTTCAGGACGGTCGGAGGACAAGCGATGAATCGATTTGCGACAGTTCTGCTTTTCGCAATCGCAGCGTTTTCGATCGCGGCATCCGCGCCCGATGCGGCGCGCGCCGAACCCCGTTTGTATCCGACGCTTGCCCCGTTCCAGTTCATGGTCGGATCGTGGCAATGCAAGTCGTGGACGGCGGCGAGCGGCCGCGCCGCACCGCGTCTCGACGCGATTACGGCACGATATTCGGTCGAAGGCGGCGGTGCCGCACTTGGTCAGCACGTGATCGGGCCGGACTACCGGACTTTCGAACTGTTCGGTTATCAGCCGTCGTCCAAACGGATCGTGACATCGGCGTACGCCGACGACGGTACGCAGGTGCTTGCGTCATCTCCCGGATGGGCGGGCAATGCGATCACGCTATCGGGCAAGCTTCAACGCGGCTCCCTCGACGCGGACCTGCGGGATATTATGGTCAGATTCACCGACCGCCGCTTCACCGATACGACGGAGATCCGCGAACGCGGGCGCTGGAAGACCGTCGCGAACAGCGACTGCAACAAGCGCTAGCGACCATCCCGTTTTTTGTAGGAGGGCAAGCATCGCTTGCCCAGATGGGTGAGCGTTGCTCACCCTAGTACGCGATGCTTGCCCTCCTACATCAGTCGGTTCTACCTCGTCTTGACTTGGTACGCGAACTCGATCGTGCGGAACGGAAGATTGAAGCGCTCGGTCGCGGCCGAGCCGAAGAACGGCGTGTAGTCGCCGTTGCTCGCGCTTGCGAAACGGTTGAGCGCCAACGGGTAGCCTAATCCAACTTCGTTGCGGTAGTCGGCGTGGCTCTGGAAGACGTTGTTGATGTTCATGCTGATCAGGCGGTCAGCGCCGGCGGGCATCGACAAGTCGAAGTCGGAGTAGCCGTAGGCGGGCAAGTTGTTCGCATTGTTTTCGGAGAGATGGTAGGTCGATAGGCGCGCCTCAACGCCTCTTCCAAATGCGTAGTCGAACGCGTACGAATATTTGTGCAGCGGCACATTCGGGAGCTGCGATCCGGGAATGAACGACACGCTGCCGCCGTGGGCAGGATCGATGAGCGCCGGCTCTTGGGATTGAAGGACGGCCGACTGCGTGTCGTACGAGTAGTCCAACGACATGCCGCCGATCAGATGCTGCTTACCGGTCAGTTCGATTCCCCGCGCAAACGTGTGGCCGATGTTGAGGTTGCCGCCCAACCCGAGAAGTGCAAGCGCTTCTTGCGGCGAGACGCCCGGACACAACGACGAGATGGCGTTGGCATAAGGCGTCGGATCGAACCCTAGTACCGGCACTTCGGATAGCGGCACCGTCACGCCATAGATCTGATTGAATAAGTTCGTGTTGTACAGACTCAGCTGGGCGATGGAATCCCCGCCGAACCGGCGCCCGTAGCTCAACTCCATATCCGAAGCGCGCTCGGGCCGCAGCGCCGCCGACGGAACGTTGCCGATCTGATTGAGCGACGTGCACGACACGCCGCCGCCGGTGAAGGCGCCAAGGGAGCTCGGCGAAGTCGGCTGATCGAGATCTTGCGGCGTGGGCTGCGTTGAGGTCTCACCGCCCGCCAATCGCCAGACATCATTCGTGTTCGACCACACGAATGCGATGCGCGGGTCGAAGTACGACGTGTTGGTGATCGTCGAGTGCTTGAACCAGGCATTCAGGTACGTGGTCAGCTTCGCATCGGGCTTGTGATAGGCGTCGCGCAAGAAGAACGCGGTGTCGTGCGTGACGGGCGCCGTTATGGTCGCGCTCACCGGGGCGCCGCGGTATTCCCGGTACAGCGACGAGGTGTTCTCGTAGAAGAACCCCACCCCGATATCGTTTGCGGTTCCGCTGAAATCGTCCGCGATGCTCGCGCCCGTGTTGGTGTCCTGGTCGACGTGCCACGACGGGTCGGGGGTCGTGCACGGATAGATCGGATTTCCGCTGTCATCGGTGCCGCACTGGTCCGGCCTGCCAAACGTGCGGTCGTAGTTGTGGATGTAGAAGTTGGAAAACGTGTCGACCGTGAGCGTGCCGCGACCGAGCTTCGTATCCAAGCCCAGATGGTAGTCGTTGCTGTGGTACGCTTGCCAAGCCGGACCGGCGCCTTGATAGCCGAAATTGGCCTTCGCAAACGACTGCGGCGTTTGGCATTGCGAGCCGCCGTCGGGGTTTCCGCTGCGGTCTTTGCCCGGAGTGCCGCCGCCGTTGTTGAAGCCGACCGTGAACGTGTTCGGATTCGCTAGCGTGCACGGATCGGCACCCGAGCCGATCGCGGCCGCTAGATTCCCCTGGCCGGCGGCGAGCTCGACTTGATAAGGCAGATAGTCGTTGTCGCCGTTGCCCGTTTTGTCATCCCACTCGTTGCTCCCTAAGTAGGCCGCGGTGAGATGGGTGTTCGGATTCACGTCGTACACGAGCTTCATCAGTCCGCTCTTGTTCACGAAACTCGTGTCGTCTTGATAGACGCCGAGCGCGCGGGTCGACGGGTTGGTCGCATACTGATCGAACGATGCCGACGCCTGATAGAAGTTGTCGTGCTTGAACGGTCCGTCCAGACCTTGCGTGCCATAGGCGAGCGCATAGCCGAGCTTTCCGCCGCCGAACGTTCCGGTGCTCTGCACTGCTGAAGAGAGCTTGTCGAACGTGCCGAAGCTCTGGCTGAACGTGTTTTCCGGCGTCCGCGTCGGCGCGAGGGTCTCCATGTTGATCACCCCGCCGATCGCGTTCACGCCGTACAGATTGCTGCCGGAACCGTAGAAGACGTTGATCGCGCGCAGGCCGAACACCGGCGAGAGCTCGTAGTTGTAGTCGCCGCGCGGACCGATCGGATGGCCGTCGATCATCGTTAACGTCTCCAACGTGCCGATGCCGCGGATGTTGAGCGAGACGTCGTCGCCCGGCTGCGATGGATTGCCGCCCTGCAGGCCGGGAAGCTGCTGGAGGTAGTCGGATGCACGATAGTAGCCCTGCTGCTGAAGCGACTGCGCCGACACCGTGCGCGAAATCGTCGCGGCCTTTTGTAAGGACTGCGACGCGCGCACGGTCGTGACGCCCAGCACCCGGGCGCCGCTGTTCCCGCCCTGCGTGCGGTTGATCGCGAGCGTCAGGCCGCTCAGATCGCTGCCGTCGACGATGAATATCTCCGACTCAGTCGTCTCAAAGCCGGTGCGCGACGCGATTATGGAATATTCACCGACGGCGAGCGACGCGAATTTGAAGTAGCCGTTGAGAGCGGTGACCGTCGACATCGACGTAGGTCCCGCAGTGACGAGCTTGACGTTCGCGAGCGGCAATCCCGACGTCGCATCGACGACGATTCCCGATACGCTATGCGCGGTCGCGGGTGTTGCGGTCGGAGCCGCGGGAGTGTCGGCCGCCGCGGCTGCACTTCCGAATGCAGCGAGCAATATTGAACTGATAATAGCTGCGAAGTTGCTGGACATGGCGAGGCCTCCATTCAAACTCCGAATGATTCTAGATTGAGTATGGAGGCGGTTGATTAAGGTATCATAATCGTGCCGTTAAGATGGCTTAAGAACACGACGCCGCTCGAGCAGCCCTTTGCCTAGGGCGTGATCTTGAACCCCTGTACGAAATCGCCGGCCGTTCCCGACCAGGCAGCCCAGACGTCACCGGTCTTGGTGTCGAACGCGAGGGTATGCACGTCCGGATCGATCTGACGCGTGCCGACCAAACGCACGCCCGTCGAACCGCCGTCGTGAAAAACAGTGATAAAACCGCCGCCGGCACATCCGATGTTATGCCGGACGGCATCGACCATGCACTGATCCGTACGCCGCCCGAAAGTAAGGCTTGCGACGTGCGTTCCGTCGAGGTCGTAGACGGACAAGACGCCGTTCCTCCCCGCGACGTACACGTGGCCGCGCTCGCCATCGAGTCCGAGACCGTGATTGCTAACGATCTCGGGCGTCTTCACGGTTTGAACCACGCGCAGCGTCTCGGGATCGATCACGACGAACTCGGAGAGGTTCGCGATGTTCTGGTAGAGCTTGTGCGTGCGGGGATCCACCGCCATGTACTCGGGTTTGTGGCCGGGGAGCGCGACCGTGCCGGCGAGTTTCATCGTGCGCGAGTCGACCACGAAGATCCGCGTGCCGTCGTCTTCATCGGCGTATATATGATGGTACTTCGCGTCGTAGACGGTCGCATCCACGAGACCCGGAACCGCGACCGATGAGACGACCGTCATCGCGACCGGGTCGATGTCGTTCACCGTCCGTTTTTCGCTGTCGCCCGTGTAGACGTGCCCATTCTCGGGGTTCACCGCGACCCCGTGGAGCAGTCCGACATCTACCTGTCCGAGGACCGCGCCGGTGTCCGCGTTGACGACCGTGAGCGCACCGCTGCCCGTGTGCGCTGCGAAGATGCGGCGCCTGTCGGCGTCCGCGCCTAGATAGTCAAAGCCGCTCTCGATGATGATCTTTTGCGGTGGGAATGCCGGAACGATAGCCACGATCGCCTCCTTATAGAACTCGAGTTCGCGCTCGACAGCGGCGTCAGAGTTCGCGAGACGAGTGCCGGCATACCCGCAAGGTTAAGAAGACTTAACCTTGTCTCGCGGGCAGTGGACGGGCGTTGTCAGAGCGGCAGTTCCATTTCATCGGATTGGGAGAATCCCATGGCCGCGTAGACGTGACGCCCCAACTTCGACGTTCGCAAGCGCACGATCACGCAGCCGTGTTCGCGCGCCCAATCGATGCACCGCAACGTCAGCGCCGTCGCAAATCCTTTTCGCCGTTGCTGCGGTTCGACATAGACGTTGCTGACATACGCCGACGGCTGTCTGAATATCTCACTTCGATGATTCACGAGTTTGTACACCGAGGCCAAGCCGCAAAACGAGTCGCCTCGCTCGGCAACAAAAGTCGCCGAAGTACCGGCGGCCATGCGCGTTCGGTAGAACTCGACGAAACGGTCGTGCAGTTGACGGTCGACGGGAGCGTTCTCGTCGTCTTGCAGTTCGCGGGTCATGCGCTCGCGCATATCGGCGGCGAGACCGAGTTCGGGCGGTGTGATGAGCCTGATCGCGATGTCCGTCATGCGACCGATTTTCGCCACGCACGGCCTTCTCGCTTCCAGCCGGCTATTTTGATGGGCGAGCGACGATGCGTAAAGGGCTGCGGTGTACGCTCAAATAACTAAAAATAACATGATGACGAATATTGTTCGCGGCGCCGCGCTATTTGCGGGCGCGGTCTTGGCTTTTGTGACGGCGGTAGCCGCTTCCGGCGCGCCGGTCCCTGCAGGGGCAGCCGGTCCGGTGAACCCGGCTTTTCTCTCCGGCTTGCATTGGCGGCTCGTCGGTCCTTTCCGGGGCGGGCGCAGCGTGGCGGCGACCGGCGTGCCGGGCAATCCGACACTCTTCTATTTCGGCGCCGTCGCGGGCGGCGTCTGGAAGACGAACGATGCCGGCCGCACGTGGAAACCGATCTTCGACGGCCAGCCGATCGCGTCCATCGGCGCGATTTCAGTCGCGCCGTCAAATCCGAGCGTCATCTACGTCGGATCGGGCGAAGCCGATATGCGGTCCGACATCTCGTACGGCGACGGCGTGTACAGGTCGGTCGACGCGGGCGCGACGTGGCAGCACGTCGGGCTGGCGGACACGCGACAGATCGGGCGGATCATCGTCGACCCGACAAATCCCGATATCGCATTTGTCGCCGCGCTCGGACATGGCTATGGGCCGAACGCGGAGCGTGGTGTGTTCCGGACCACCGACGGCGCCAAGACGTGGCAAAAGGTCTTGTACAAGGATGAGAACACCGGTGCGATCGATCTCGCTTTCGATCCGGCCGATCCGCACACGGTTTTCGCGGCTTTGTGGCAGACGCGCAGACCACCGTGGAGTGTCTATCCGCCGTCCAACGGCCCGGGCACGGGTTTATACGTGTCGCACGATAGCGGCGCGACGTGGCTGCACATCACCGGACACGGCTTCCCATCCACGGGTCTCGGCCGGATCGGCATCGCGATGACGCCGAGCGATCCAAATCGCGTCTACGCGATCGTCGACGCAAAAGCCGGCGGACTTTACCGCTCGGACGACGGTGGCGCGAACTGGAAACTGCAAGATCCCGACCAGCGGCTGTGGGGACGCGGCTGGTATTTCTGCAGCATCGTCGCGGATCCAAAGGACGCCGACACCGTGTACGTGTCCGACACGGCGTTTTACCGTTCTAGCGACGGCGGCACTCACTTCACGGCGATCAAGGGCTCCCCCGACGGTGACGATTTCCACCAACCTTGGATCGACCCCACCGAACCGGCGCGCATGGTCCTTGCGAGCGATCAAGGCACGAGCATCACGCTGAACGGCGGCGTCACGTGGAGTTCTTGGTTCAATCAGCCGACCGGCCAATTCTATCACGTCGCAACCGACGACCGGTATCCGTTCGATCTCTTCGGAGCGCAGCAAGACAACGGCGCGGCGGTCGCCGCCACGCAATCCGATGCGCTCGGGCTCACATCGTCGGACTGGAGCGCCATCGTCGCCGGCGGTGAGAGCGGCTCCATCGCGCCGGATATGGACGATCCGGACATCGTCTACGGCGATAACGTCACGAAGGAAAATCTCGCCAATCATCAGATCCAATCGCTCGATCCGACGATAACCTACAAGCAGCTCTTCCGGGATGAGTGGACGCTGCCGCTCATCTTCTCGAAGACCGATCCCCGCGTGCTCTACTACGGCCGTCAAGTCGTGTTCCGCACGGCCGACGGCGGCGCGACGTGGCGCGCGATCAGCCCGGACCTGACGCGGCAAGACCCCGGCGTGCCGGCCACGCTTGATGCGCCGACCGCCGCGGATAACTTGGGAACGGGACCTCGGCGCGGCGTCGTTTACACGATCGCGCCGTCGCCGATCAAAGGCGGCGAGATCTGGGCCGGAACAGACGATGGGAAGATATGGATAACGCAGGATGAAGGCGGACGGTGGCGCGACGTCACGCCGGCACAGCTCGGGCCGTGGAGCAAAGTCGGCATCATCGAAGCGTCCGCGTACGATTCCATGACCGCGTATGCGGCGGTGGACCGCCATCGTCTCGACGACGTGCGGCCCTACATTTACCGTACGCATGACGGGGGCAAGTCGTGGCGACTCGTTTCCACCGGAATTCCGGTGGGCGCGTTCGTCAACGCCGTGCGCGAGGATCCCGTGCGGCCGCGCTTGCTGTATGCCGGCACGGAGCTCGGCGTCTACGTATCGTTCGATGATGGCGCACGTTGGCAGCCGCTGCAGCTCGACTTGCCAGTGACTCCGGTTCGGGATTTGGCGATCCGGCGCGGGTCGCTGGCGATCGCCACCCACGGGCGCGGATTTTGGGTGCTCGACGACCTGTCGCCGCTTTATCAAGTGACATCGCGGATGGCCGCCGACCAGACCCGACTGTTCGCACCGGAGATCGCCGTGCGCGTGCGGCCGCATGGCGATCCCGGCGAACGGCTGCCGCCCGAAGAGCCAGCCGGCCAGAACCGTCCGGTCGGCGCCTACATCGACTACTTCATAGGCCGTTCCGCCGCGAACAAGCCGGTCGTGCTCGACATCCGCGACGCCGCCGGCTCGCTCGTGCGGCGTTTTGCGAGCACCGATCGAGCACGGCCGATCGATGAAGACTCCCTGGACTTTCCATCGTTTTGGGCGGTGCCCGTTGCACCGCCGTCGGCCGCGCCCGGCATGCATCGTTATCTATGGAATTTCGCCTACGCCGCGCCGGATATTTTGGGCGAGCCCCCATTCGGTCCGGGAGGGCAAGACGGCGTGACCGCCGCGCCCGGGACGTACACGGTTAGCCTCTCGGCCGGAGAGCGCACGTACTCGCAACCGCTCACCGTCGAGGCGGACCCGCGCGTCAAGGTCTCTACGGCCGATCTGTTGGCCCAATTCCGCCTTGCGCGCTCGATCGAAGCGTTGCGCGTGCAGGTGGCGCTCTCCACCGCGCGAGCAAAGGCCGCGCGCGCTCGGTCCTCTGCGACGGACCGAACGCAAAAGCAATTCGATGCGATCATCGGTGGGCCGCCGGAAGGCAGCCCCGACAATTCGGTGGGAACGCCATCGCAGGATTATTCAAGCCTGTGGTACGTGGACGGCGCCTTACAGACGCTCTCCGGTCTTGTGGAAAGCGCGGACACGGCGCCGACCGCCGATGAAGTGAAAGCATTCACCATGGACAAGGCGATCTATGATTCGGATGTGCGGCGCCTCACGGCCCTGTAGGAGGGCAAGCATCGCTTGCCCAGATATGTAGGAGCCGACCTTTATGGTCGGCTCTGCTCACCCCTACGATTCGAACGCGACGGTTAATCGTGCTCGATGACCGCTTTCGCCGACGACTTCTTCGACTTCGGCGGCAGCGGAGTCCAGTGATGACGGAAGTGCTGGTTGTTGTACGCCACGTCGAAGTTAGACGTGAGCTGCTGTCCGAATTGCGGGATCGCGAGCCCGCCCGCGGGCACGTACATCGCCTCGTCAAATACTCCGCCGGTCGGCGCGTTCGCCACGGCGAACACGCTCCACGCCAGATCGTTGACGAACCCGGTGGTGATATAGTCACCAACCATGAGGCCGTTCTGGCTCTGCGGCAGCCAGTCCAGTTTCATGGGACCGGCCAACACGATCGCCGGATTCCAGCTCGATCCGCCGTTGTGCGATGAGACGAACCCGACGCCCAATTGGCACGTGAACTCGGTGCAATTCACGTTCGAGAAGAAATAGAAGTAGACGCCGATGTTGGCCGTCTGTCCGGATGTGCCGGGCTGAACGCCAAATCCGGGGTCAAAGTGGTCGACGACGGAATCTTTCGCATCGATCGGCACCCGCTTGACCGGCGTCCACGTGAGGCCGTCCATCGACGTCGTATACACGATGTCGTTCGAGGTGCAATTGAAACCCCGAAACCGGCAGTCTTCCCAGGAGACGTAGATCTTGCCGTTTGCGTCCATGGATGCCGACGGAAGCGGGCTCGCGCGGACTCCGCCGGGATCGCCGCCCCAAAAGACTTCAGCCACGTTCACGAGGCCCGACCAAGAATGGCCGCCGTCGGTGGACCGATAGGCGCCGATCCCCTCGCCGCCTTCAATCGGAACGATGACCGTGCCGTTGGGTTGGACCAGCGGTTCGCCGCCCAGGCCCGCGTCTTGATTTTGGGTGGTGAGCGGACGCGACCATGTGGCGCCCCCGTCCGACGATTTGCTCATCATGATGAGATCGCCGCCCGCGGGTTCATCCCATTCGTTGTAGCAGTGACCGTAAAACGGACTCGTCGGCGTGTTGTCGCACGTGACCCAGTTCTTGTCGGCCGACTGCGTGCGCGGTGCTATGCCGACGGGTCGAAGCCAGTGGATGCCGTCGGATGATCTGCTGATGAGCACGGCCGGCGACGATGGTAGATTGTTGGAGATCGGCAGCGAGCTCACCAGCCAGACGCCATGTCTGCGGTCGTATGCGACGGAAGGATCGCTCACCGCATCGTATTTGTTGTTTGGATTCTGAGCCTTCGTGATGCCCGGCAAGAAACCGAATTTCCACGTCGCGCCCGCATCTTTCGATGTGGCCCAACCGATGTCGGCACCGCCGCCGTCCACGACACGGCCGGTTTGAAACGCGCTGACGATGATGTTGCCAAAGGTCGTCGTCTCTGGCTCCACTTCCGTCTTGTGCTGGCTTGAAGGATTGGTGAACGGGTCGGCGCTCACTTTTATGAGAGTGGGCGCCGCAAAAACCGGCGCCGCCGATGATGCCACGCTCGACGTGACGAGAACCGCAACAGCGGCCACGAAGATGGCTGATTTATGATGCACGCTAAAATCGCTCCTCCTATGAGTGGTTCTCGACGAGGTACGGTCGATGCAAGCAGGTTCCCTTCGCGCACGACAACGCCCGCGACCTACGGCACGGGCGTTGGGGCTAATGGCTGGGCGGTCTACTTCGCGGATCAGGGCGAGAGCACGCTGTCGTACCAGCGCGCGAGATCGGACTTGAATTGTGCGAGTGCGGTGACGTTCATGTACACCATATGGCCCGATTCATAGAATCCGTAGGTGATGTGGTTGCGCAGCGACGGATCGAGCGCCATATGGTTGAGCGTATACACGGTCCCGAAGAACGGCGTGGCCATGTCGTAGTAGCCGTTTGCTGAAAATACGCGCAGGCGCGGATTTTGCGTCATCGCGTCATGCAGATCTTGGACCACGTCGGGGATGGGTATCTGGTTGCCGTCGATGTTGTGCTTGAGGTCCCATTTCTGGTTGACGCCGACGTCCAGCGGGTCGTAGATGAGATCGGTCTGATATTTCAGCGAAGTGCGCACATAGTCGTTGAAAGCCGACACTTCGGCAGACGCCGAACCGGAGCTGCCGGGATCGTAGTCCGGGAAGCTGCCCACGGCCCTACCGTCGATCCCGAGGTAGCGGGCGTCAAGCCGGCCCGTGGTGCGGTATTGATCGCGCAGAAGCTCTTTTTCAAACTCGCCGGCTTCGACGCGCAGGTCGGCATGCCGGTAGAATTGTTCGCTGATGCCGGTGAATTCATAAAGCTTGTGGACGACGTCGTCGCGCTCGCTCTTCCCTAGGCTCGCGCCTTTGAGCAGCGCATCGGCATATTCGCCCAACGCGAAGTCCTCGACTTGCTGCACGAGCGCCGTGAGGCTGGCAGGTCTATGCGGCAATTTGTTGTGGTACCACGCGACGGCGGCCTCGGTCGGCAAGTACCCGATATAGGCCGCGTCGAGCCCGTCGCCGTCTATGAACTCGGTGCCGTAGTTCAACGCGGACGAGAGCAAAACCACGCCGTTCAAGTCCATGCCGCTTTGCTGCAGCATGTTCGACAGCACGGCCGAGCGTGTGGTGCCGTACGATTCTCCGAACAAGAATTTCGGCGAATTCCAGCGGCTGTTCTGCGTGATGTACCGTTGGACGAACTGCCTGAACGCGCGTCCGTCCTGATCCACGCCGTAGAATTGATCCGGCGTGGAGCCGCCCATGAGCCGGCTAAAACCGGTGCCGGGCGCGTCGACGAACACCATGTCGGTCTTGTCGAGCAGGCTGTATTCGTTGTCGACGAGACTGTAAGGCGCTGGGCCTGTGAACTGCGCGTTGGCGATGACGACGCGCTTTGGACCAAACGATGCCATGCGCAACCAGACAGTAGACGAACCCGGACCGCCGTTGTAGAAAAACGTGACCGGCCGCGTGCTCAAGTTCGAGATGCCGTCAGCGGTGTACGCGACGTAGAACATGCTGCAGGTCGGCCCGCCCTTGGCGTCGCGCAGCGTGATCGTGCCGGCGGTCGCCGTGTAGGGAATGGTCTTTCCGGCCAGCGTCAGCGAATCGTGGGTCGACGAGTCGCCGGTCTCTCCGCCTGCCGCGGGCGCAGCCGCCGGCTGCGGTGATGCAGGACCGGGAGGAGCGGCCGCGGCGAACGCGGGCGCCGCCGCGCCGAACAGCATGGTGAATGTGAGGACTGCAAGCAACGATTTCATCTGTGCTCCAAACGGGGTCGTTTCGCGGCGAATCATGAGTGCAGGACCGAATCGTACCACTTGGAGAGGTCCGACTTGAACTGTGCGAGCGCCGCAGCATGCAGATACACCATATGCCCCGAGCCGTAGTACCTGAAGGAGATGTTGCCGCGCAACGTTGGATCGAGCGCCATGTGGTCGAGCACGTATTCGGTCGCGAAGAACGGCGTGGCCATATCGTAGTACCCGTTCGCGGAAAACACGCGAAGCTGAGGATTTTGCGTCATGGCGTCATGCAGGTCTTGGACGACGTCCGGCCACGGGATCTGGTTGCCGTCGATGTTGTGGGTTTGATCCCAATCCGGGCTGATTTCGCCATAGTTCGTCGCCTTGTAGAAAAGGTCGGTCTGATACTTGAGATCGCCGCGCACGTAGCTATTGAACGCGGACACGTATGCCGATGCAAACGCGGTATCCGCAGGGTCGTAGTCGGGCGTATCTCCCGTGGCTTTGCCGTCGATGCCCAGGAAGCGGCCATCGAGACGGCCGGTTATGCGAAACTGATCGCGAAGGAGTTCTTTCTCGAATTCACCCGGCTCTACGCGCAGATCCGCGTGGCGATAGAAGTCTTCGCTGATGCCGGTGTACGAGTGCAGTTTGCGGGCGATCGCACTTCGGTCGGCATCGCTCAGCGTGTTGCCCTTAAGCAGCGCGTGGGCGTAGTCGCCTAAGGCGAATTGCCGGACGTCGCGGAGAAACGCGGCTTCATCGGGCGGCCGGTTGGGAACTTTGTTGTGATACCACGCGATTGCGGCCTCCGTCGGCAGATAGCCTATGTATTCGGTGTCGAGCCCGTCGCCGCCGAAGTCGGTCGCATAGTTGAGAATCGTCGAGAGCAGGACGACGCCGTTGAAGTCCATGCCGTCTTGTTGAAGCAGATTGACGAGGACGGCGGAGCGAGTCGTGCCGTACGATTCGCCGAACAGAAATTTCGGCGAGTTCCAGCGCCCGTTCTTTGAGACGTAGGTTTCGACGAACTGCTTGAACGCACGGGCGTCTTGATCCACGCCGTAGAAGTCGGCGGGTTTGGAGAACCCGACGAGCCGGCTAAAGCCCGTGCCAGGCGCATCGACGAACACGAGGTCCGATTTATCCAACAAGCTATAGCTGTTATCGACGAGCCGGTAAGGAGCGGGCGCCGTGTGCTGTGCGTCCGCCGAGAGCACCCGTTTCGGAGCGAACGATCCCATTCTCAACCAGACGCTGGACGAGCCGGGGCCGCCGTTATAGAAAAATGTGACCGGCCGCCGGTTGAGGTCGACATTGCCGTCCTCGGTGAAGGCGGTATAGAACATGCTGCACGTGGGTTTGCTATGCGCGTCTTTGAGCACGATCGTTCCGGCCCGCGCTGAATATCGGATCTGCCTGCCGTCGATGCCGAGCGTCGCGTGCGTCACGGAATCCTTCGACGCGGGCACCGGCAGCGGCGAAGGTTTTTGCGACGGCGAATCGTCGTCTGCGAATGCGGCGAGGCTCGAACCCAAAAACGCGCACAAAGCGAGAATACCGAGTGCTGCTTTCACGATGACTCCAAAACGAGATGAAGCGGGCCGCGCTGGCGGTCATCGCGGCGTTCGCATCGTGGAATGAACGGACCTTCGCATCGCGCCGCGATCGCCGACACCGCTACTTGTTGTGCGTCATAGTGCTGAGGAAAATGGCGCGGGCCGGGTATCAGGCTTCTGCAAGCTCGGTACCGCTTCGCAGTGCGATGAATCGTTGGACCCAATTTCCGCGCAGCGTTAGGGGATTCACTTCGCACATCCGAATCGAGATATCACGGAGGCCGCAGTGATTCAATTCATCGGTTTGATCGTCGAGATCGTCACCAGTCTATTGTCCGGCGCTCCGGCGCACGTCACCGGCGCGCCGGCCGGAGTCAGCGGCGGCGGCCCGGTCGGGCGGCCGCTCCCTCATCCGCAGCCCATTTCCGTACGGCCCGCGATCGTGCCCATCCCTTCTCGACAAGCGCACGACGAAGTCAATTAGTCGGAAGCGGACCCACGCGTACGCGGTTCGGATGCGCCGCGCTTATGGCAGCGACGTCGCTTGCGCTGAGGTCGAGCGTCAACGCGGCCGCGTTGGCCGCCACGTGCGACAGACGCGAAGCTTTTGGAATCGCGAAGACCGACGGATCACGCGTGAGGTAGCTCAGCGCGACGGCGTGCGGCGTCACGCCGCGCTGCCGCGCGATATCGGCTAAGACCGCGAACTTCTTGTCGTCTGGGTCAAGTGCGGGCTGGCCAAGCGGCGTGTAGGCCACGAGCGCGCAGCCGTACTCGCGCACCCAAGGTAATTCGTGATCCTCAACCGTGCGTTCGTCCAGATTATAGAGCACTTGGTCGCACGCGATTTTGTGCGTGGCCAGTCCTGCAGCAGCTTCGCGAAGATCCCACGGGTCGAGATTGCTGACGCCGAACGACCGGATCTTGCCTTCATCGACGAGCCGCTCGAAGGCGGACATCGTCTCCCCGATCGGCACGTCGCCCCGCCAGTGAAGGAGATAGCAGTCGAGATAGTCCGTGCCGAGCCTGCGCAGCGATCGCGCGCACGCACCCGCAACACCCTTTGCGTGCGCGTTCTGCGGCAATACCTTTGAGACGATGAAGAGCGACTCACGCGCCACGCCGCGGATTGCTTTTCCTACCAGCTCTTCCGACTTGCCGGCGCCGTACATCTCAGCCGTGTCGATGTGCGTGAGTCCGAGTTCGATCCCGCGCCGAAGCGCATCCGGATCGGGGACGGGCCAAGATCCTTGACCGATTCGCGGAACGAGTGGGCCGGACGGGCCAAACGGTTTAGTTGCTTGCAAGCGCCGCCGCCCGGCCCGGCTTGAGATACTCCTCGAAGCGACTGACGGCGGCAGGCATGTCTCGACGGCCGAATCCCACGCGGAAGTGCGCGTCGCCGAATTCAAGCTCGGCGCTCGGCAACAAAAGCACGCCGCTTTCTCGGACCACGTCGTCGCAGAATTTCGCGGTGCCCGAAGCGCCCTGATATCGCACAAGACCCACTGTGCTCGCGCGCGGCCGCTGCCATCGGAACAGATCGCCGTGGCGTTCCAAGAACGCGTCGAGGAGACGAAGATTTGACACGACGAGCTCGAGGCTTCGTCCGTGCAGTTCGTGCCGGTTGCGAAGCGCGATGCCGGCGAGGAACTCGTCTGTGGCTCCGTTGCAAAGGCTCAGGTAGTCTTTGAGGCGCGCCATGCGCGTGAGCAGATCCCGCTCGCGCGATACGGCCCAGCCCACGCGAACGCCGGGCAGACCGAACGTCTTCGAGAGGCCGCCCACCGAAATCGCGCGCTCGTACAGATCGACCGCGCCGGGCAGGCGTTCCGCCGGATATTGTTCGATGAACCGGAAGATCTCGTCGCTGAACAGCAAGATGCCTCGTTCGCGCAATAGCGCGACGACGGCGTCGAGCGTCGCCCGCGCCATGAGATATCCCGTGGGGTTATGGGGCGCGGTGATCATGACGGCCTTGGTGTTCGGGCGCAGCGCGCGTTTGAGATCGTCGACGTCGAGTTCCCATCCTCGCCGTTCGTCACCGCACCATAACGTGACATCGCAGCCGATGCTCTTGGCCACTTCGTAATGCGACTGATAACACGGATGGTGGACGATCACGTGGTCGCCCGCCTCAAGCGCGCAGGTCATGAAGGCGAAGATCGCTTCCGAACTTCCGGCGTGCAGGAGCACATCGTCGGGCTGCACCCGGTCGAAGAGAGCGGCGACTCCGGCCCGGACCGAAGCGGCGCCGTTTGCCTCGACGTAGCCGAGCCGGAGCGCCGAACATTTCTCGCGTGCGTCGGCCTCCAGGCCGAGCAGTTCGGCGAGCGAGAGCGCTTCGCAGTCGGACGTGCAGAGCAGATACGGCGCGGCGAACTCGTAGCGCGCGAAATATCTTTCCAGCTTGAATGGTGCGAGCGTCATGCGATCGGCTTCAAAAACCGTCCGCCGGCGTGTGCCGCGCGCAGAGTTCGAGATTCGTGCCGACGGCGTCTTCGAAGAACACGGCTGGATAGCTCGCCATGTCTTCGGAGAGCTCGATGCGCTTTGCGCCTAACTCGTGCAGGCGTTCGTGCATGCGATCGAGTTCGGTCCGCGACGCAACCCGAAAAGCGATGCGCGTCTTCGTCGGCCGCATGTCCGGATCTTCGATGATCCCGATGAAGAACGACGCCTTTCCGGGTTCGACTTCCTCGTAGTATTCCGCCACGTTGTATGGGCGTTCGTCGCTTGCCTCAAGCCACTCGCCGCCGGCATCGACGTGCGACCGGCGTTTGCGAGGCAGACCGATCTCCGGAAGAAACGCGTCGTAAAACGATTCGACCGCGGGAAGCGATTTCACCCGGACATCGATATGGTCGAATCCATGGAAGGAGTTGGGCATGCCGAAGAATTGTCCCAAGCCGTTTGCCGCACCTTGGGCAGATTTCGGCGCGCATTTAACTTGCGGCGCGGCGCCGCGAAATCTCCCGGCGAAGGCCCTCGTCTCCTCGCGCCATCGACCACTCGTGATTCCACGCGAGGAGTGGCCGAAGAAACGGCGAGAGGACGCGAAGCCAGAACTTCTCCAATCTCACTTTCCACGAATATTCGACATCGACGCCGTTCGCGTGCGCGTTCAACCGCCAAACGCCGCGCCCGACCAAGTCGCCGGTGGAGTCGATCGTAGATCCGTCAGGATAGCGCTCCTCCACAACCGTGTAGCGGAACTTGAGGGTGTATGGAAGGCGCGCCTTGCACGTGCAGTCTGCGACCCGGCCAAGTCCGTGCTCCGAACCCGGCTGTACGATTCTGACTGACCTGAAAAGCTCCGGCCACCACGTGGGCAAGGACGCCGTATCTTCGAGGATGTCGGCGACCTCCGTGATCGACGAATCTTCGAAGCGCCACTTGCTCAGAAAGTCATATTCTTGGACGGCCACCGCACGTCGTTTGAGGTGAGTTCGGCAAAGCCCTCGGCGTGCGCAAGAACCGGATAGCCGGCCGGATTGCGCTGCGCTACACTGCAGACATGAAATCACTGACCATCATCGCGATGCCCACGTCGCACGCGCAAAAAGTGCGCTCCCTGCTGCACGACGAATTCGGCAACGAGCTAGCGCCCGAGATCTCGGACGGCAGCGGTCCGTGCCGCCATTGCCTGCGCTATGCAAGCGCCGGCGACCCGCTCCTGCTCTTCTCGTATAGGCCGTTCGACAAGTCAGCGCCGTATCAAGAAATTGGACCTGTCTTCATCCACGCGAACGGCTGCCCGCGCTTTCCGAGCGACGGCGGTTTCCCTGAAGATTTCAGCCGGCGGCCGTTGATTCTGCGGCCTTACGATGCGAGCGACAAGATCCACGACTCGCAGGTATTCGCCGAGGCCGGGGGCGCAGAAAGCGCAGCGCTCGCGCTCCTCGCCGATCCGGCCGTTGCATACGTCCACGCGCGAAGCAGCACGCGAGGCTGCTTTATGTTCCGCATCGAGCGGGCCGGGGCCGGCACTTCCTAGCGATAGGAATAGCTCGGATACCACTCTTCTCGCCCGCTCGGCAACAGGTCGAGGAGGTTCCAAACCGGCGACAGCAGATCGAGGCCCCGGAAGTTCTTCTCATTCATCATCGCGAATTTTTGATAGAAGTGACGGATCACGCCCTTCTTGTCGCGAGTGAAGACGCTGATCGTGGGCGCTTGGTCACCGTCTGTGTCTTCGGCATTGAAATCTCGGTTGAACGTCGTGCCATAGCTCGAAAGCAGCCGGATGTTGTCCCAGCCTCGGCCTTTGCCCCATTTCTTGAATTTCGCAGCCGGCGCTTTGGCGACTAAAACGATCTTCGCGCGATCGCCGACGTGTTGCGCGATGGCGTTGTACCCGTCGGCCCACATGTTGCACATCCGGCACGGTTTTTCGTCTTCGGGCGCATACATGAAGTGATACAGAATCAATTCGTTCTGGCCGCGCCCGAAGAGTTGTGAAATCTTCACCGATTTGGATCCATCGCGGAACACGTAATCTTTCACGATCGGGCCGGGCGGTAACGCGCGGCGCTTGGCAGCGACCTTCTCGGCGTGATCCTTGAGCGCGATTTCATCTTTCAGCAGCGCCTGAACGCGTTTCGCGCGGTTGGACGGCTTGGCGGGCATGAGCACCTCCTCTATCTGACCTAGTGGGCGACGGTTAACCTACTGGTTAACCGAATTCCTGCTGTGGCGAACCATCGACGCGCTGGAAGACGGGTCGATCATCTCTTGTCGCGTATGCGCACGCGTAGAATCGCGACTTCGGTTTGCACGGCCTCGTCGTCTTGGTCCAGCGTCGTGAGCGCGACGCGCATGGTGCCGGCGCGCCGGCCCGGCGCGGGCGGATCGAGCGCCTGTACTTCTCCCCGGACCCGCAGTGTCGTCCCGGGACGCACCGGCTTAAGCCACCTGAGATCGTCTACGCCGAGACCGAGGATTCCGGTCGCGCGCAAGACTCCGCTTTCGACGAAGAGACGCATGGTGACGGCGGTCGTGTGCCAACCGCTTGCGACCAAGCCCTTGAACGGGCTACTCATGGCCGCTTCCGCATCGAGATGCCAAGGCTGCGGATCGAAGACTCGCGCGAAGTCGACGATGTCGGCTTCGCTCACCAGAATGCTTGCGGTGTCAAACGTGTCGCCTACGGCAAAGTCTTCGAAATAGCGGTCCGTCATATGCGATCGTTCACCGCGCTGCGCGGACTTCTCCTCGAACGGCGCATCCTAAACCACCGCCGTCGACACCGCCGGCATCCTGCGATCGCTCGGAGCGACGGTCGGGGCGCCTCACTTGTCTACACTCCACTAATGTAGGAGGGCAAGCTCGTACTAGGGCAAGCATCGCTTGCCCAGTTGGGTGAGCGCTGCTCACCCTAGTACGCGTTGCTCACCCTCCTACGGACAGAAGCTACGTGCCCTTTTCCGCGCCGATATACGTGACGAGCTTGAGCACGAAAGCCGGTCTCGTGCTCAATTGACTTGGATCACCGTAGACCGCGTACAGCTCGTAGTGGCCGAAGCGCTTGTAGTACGCGGCCGTGACGTTTCGCGCGTCGACGAACGACGGGCTTGCGTCGATCGGCGGGGCGATGCCGATGATGCGGCGCGCTCCGATCGAAAACGATTCATCGGGATTGAACTGATAGGTATAGCTCGCGCGTTCCAGCCACTGCGTGTCGACGCCGCCGCCCGCGTCAGGCGTGAAGTGCGTCACGTCGCCCTCTAGACTCAGGACACCAAGTCTGTCGATGCGCGTGGCAGCCGATTGGAAGAGCGATGTCAACGATCCGGCCGCGAAGCGTCCTTTGAAGTACGCGATTGACGAAGGCGAATTCGTGTTCTCACCGTACGCAACGCTGCCGCCGTTCTGGTTGAAGTCGTAGCTGTTGCCGTCGTTGAGCACGAGGTACGAGTCTCCGACGAATGCGCTGTACGTGAACTGCGTCTTCGTCGTCACGGTGAGACTCGGACCCGTATCCGCTTGGTTGAGCCCGCCGAAAGGCGCGCCGTGATAGCGATCGACGTTGTAGGTGAATATGGTGGATTGGACGGGCGAATCGGGCCCTCCCCGCCACTCCTTCTCACCGAAGACCGCGTACCCGGCGACGCCGGGATGCTGGTTCAGACCGTCTGCGGGATCGTACTGCGACCCGATGTCGCGAACGGCCGCGAACACGCCGGTGCTCTCGACGTTGGACGAAGTGCCAACGCCGAATTCGCGCCAGAGACCTTGCCCCGGGTCGGTGACATTCGTGCCGCTGTCCATCCCATACGTGCCGTACCAGAAACCGTTCTTCCCATTGTTGCCGCGTATTTGAAAATTGTTCACATCGTCGACGAATCCGGGTTCGTAGAGAGAGACCCGCTGATATTCTTCACCGATCGTGTGCGCGGCATTCGAATATCCGAGCACGCCGGCCACGTCTTGCCGGCCCGCGTTCACGGCGTCCAACATCGAGAACCGCAAGAGGTCCTGACGTCCCTCCAGTGCATAGCCTCGAGACGGTGTTGGTATGCCGGGAGTGTACAAGGAGATGTTCACGAAACAACTATTGCAATCGAAGCTGTTGAACTCGTTTCCGCCTTGGGTGAAAAATGGACGGACTTCTTGGAACTGGCGCGCGAACGCGGTGGGCGAAATCGTCTGCTGGTCGAGTTCGACGTTGGAGAAATCCGGATGGAAGGTGGCGACAAGCGACGCGGTCGGAGTGACCGGCAACGCGAGATCCACGCCGGTCCGAGACGTCGACCCGCCCGCACTTGCCGCACCGGCCTGCCCAAGCGCGTAGACGGCGATGCGCGGTTTGGTGCGCGCAGCGCCCGTCACGCTCGCGGGACTGCGCACTTCTCCGGCAAAGCGCACATCGTCCGTCGCGTTTTGCGACGCGCCGTGCGCCCACTCGAACAGCTCGTTGGTCTCGTGCACGCGACGGTCGAATTGGACGAGCCAGGTTCCGGCCGATGCGCGCATCGCATTCAACGGAATGCGCATGGTGACGATGTAGCCGTCCGCCGTGCGTGTGGCGACCGACGTCCAGTGCGGGGCGAAGTTGTTGTTCTCGCCGGAGAATTCGTATCGCGTGCCCGCTGGATTTGAGATGAATCCGTATTCGAATCCGCCGGTGCCGGCGGGCCAGAAGTATACACGCACGACGTCGTCGCCGGGCATGGGAACGTCGTTCGTCCGTTGCGTGGCTGTCAACGTTTCGGTCTGATGAGCGACAAAAGCCACGTACAAATCCGCGGCGCTTGCGAGCACGTATACTTCGGTAGGTTGGCTCGCGGCACGGTTATGATTGAAATCCCACGCAAGCGTCGCCTTCGCTGCATGTTGCCACGCCGGGTCGCCAAGCGTGCCGTCGACCTTTGGCAACGTCGTCACCACCGGAACGTCGGCCAATTTGAACGGCTCTGCCATCGCAGGAGCGCATGCAAGCGCCATCCACACCGCGAGGATCGAAATGGCGAGCGCGCAGCGTGTACCCACCGCTAGATGATAGCCGCCCGGCAAGCGCTTGTCAACTAATTGTATAAGTGAATACGGCGGGTCAAACGGCGCCTCCCAGCCAAATCCAACGTTGATGCGGTACGATGGAACCAACATGAATAAGCCTTCGCGGCGCGCGCTTCGTATCTGCGCCCTGGCCACTGCGCTGTGGCTGCCGTTGGCTCAAACTCAAGCCCTCGCGATGTCGACGTCCAAAGAAGTCGCGCAAGGCAAGACCGAAAACGCGCAGATCGACGCCGAGAGCGTGGTCATCAAGGATCCGTTCCTCACGTCCTGGGTGGCGAGCGTCACCAACAAACTCGTCCAGTACCGTATCCGCAAAGACATCAACTATCAGTTCACGATCATCCAGGACGGAAGCATCAACGCGTTTGCGATCAAGGGCGGCTTTGTCCACGTCAATATGGGGCTGCTCAATTTTGTGACTGCGGACGATCAGCTCGCGGCCACGCTCGGTCACGAGATGGGTCACGTCGAGTTGCATCACGTGACCAAAGGCGATAACACCAATGCGATCCTGGCGATCTTGGAGGGAATACTTTCGATCGTTTCCGGGCCGGCCGGCATTCTCGGCAGCATCGGCGGCGAACTCGCGTCCGACAAGTTTTCCCGCCTGGACGAACTACAGGCCGATCATTACGGGTTGGGCATCATGGCGAAGGCGGGTTACGACCCGCATGCGGCAGTCGACGTCATGTATGGACTTGGATCGCAAGACCCCGGACCAGACGCGCGCGCCGACAAAGCGTTCTTGGATCACCCGGTGCCCAACGACCGCGTCGCGCATCTGCTCGGCTATCAGGAATTGGACCGGCCTTCGGCCAGCGCGCTGCTGGCTCGTGCCATCCATGACCAAATGGAAGGCCGGTACTCGTACGCGCGTGAGGTGCTCGTGCAAGTGGCTGCGGTCGACCCTAGCCCAGACCTGAACGAGCACAAGCAGGCGCTCAACTACGCCTTGCGCGACGGCGGCGCGCTGGCCGCGCCGGATAGCCGCGACTCTGCGCCCACCGTGCCCGCATCCGATCCAAAACGGGTTGCGGCGGTAAGCGCATTGAAAGCCGCTCAAGCTTCAGCCGACGTCACGCTGACCGACATCAAAAAACAGTCAGCCTCCGGTCTGCAAGATCTGAATTCGGTCGAGGATCAACTCCAACGCCTTTCGAGTGTGGCCGGAGATTTGGGCGGCGGCGGGTCATCAAATGCCGGGCCGCCGCCAATCGTCGCGACGCTGAACCGCGATCTCTCCGCCGTCGGCAATCTCACAAGCGACGTGCTCGGTACCGCGGCCGGACTGGTCGCCGGCAACAAGGACGCCTTGCACGATATGGCAGCGCCGTTTCAGGACCCGCAGCCGCTCACGCCGATGAACGCAAGTCTGCTCCCGTACTATCCGGTGATGACCGCGAACCTCGTCTCGTCCTCGGCCGCGCTGGCCGACTCCGTCGCCGTGAGCCGAGCGGCACTTGCACAACTGCAGAGCACGCTCATGAGTATGCAAGCAGCAACTCCGACAAATTCCGATTACGGGCCCGGTGGCGAGCCGGCTGCGTCGCCCGGGCCACACCATGCGCAGCGGATTCCCCCGATCATCCTGCAACTCGCGGCGGCCGCAGCGGCAGCGCACGCCTCGGCATCGCATGCATCCGACGAGATGTATGCGGCGCAGACCGCTCAGCTTTCATCGCAGCTTACGATGCTCGACCTGTTCTCTTCGCCCGAGCGATACGCCGCGTATCGCGCGGCGGTGGCGTACCGGCTCCCGGGGATCGAGTTGCCAGCCTATAGCGCAGCGGCGGCAAGCGGCGTGGCGCCGGGCGACCTCGGTTGCGCGGCATGGTACTCTTTTGAGACGCAGACGCCGATCAACTCGACGATCGATACATTGCGCTCGGCGGGCGCGAGCTGCGCCACCTTGGCGTTGGATCATCATCTGCTCGCGGAATCCATGGAGATCGCCGAGGGGCTGCTCTACGAGAATTACATAGAGACGCCATTGACGAAGCCGGCAGGGACGTAAAACTTTCGCGGTCATGTAGGAGGGCAAGCATCGCTTGCCCCGCTACGATAGCGTGAACGCCCGCATGGAGATCGACCCTGCGTCGAAACCTTCGACGATAAATCGCAGCGCATCGTCGTTATGCCGGATCCCCGCGGCATACAGCAGCGGGTAGTAATGATCTTCGTCCGGAGCCGCGAGTATCGCATCCGGATTCATCTCATAGTCGATCAGCGCCCGGTCATCGCGTCGTTCCAAAGCCGCCTTCGCGAATTCGTCGAAACGCACGGCCCACGGGAACGGCGCGGTCGCACTGAAATCGATGTGCTCGAGATTGTGCACGACGTTCCCGCACGCGATCACGAGCACTCCGCGCTCGCGCAGCGGTGCTAGACGGCCGCCGAGTTCGAAATGCCGCGCCGGCGGCTGTTCGGAATCGATGGCGATCTCGACGACGGGTATGTCGGCCTTGGGATAGAGATGAACGAGCACCGACCACGCGCCGTGATCGAAACCCCACGATGTGTCGAGGCGGACCGGCGTCGGAGCGAGCATTTCGGCGATCTCGGCCGCGAGCGCCGGATCTCCGGGCGCAGGATAGCGCACGTCGAACAGTGCTTTCGGAAATGCGCCGAAATCGTGGATGGTTTTCGGGTTCGGCTCGGCCGTGACTGCCGTCCCGGGCACGAACCAATGGGCTGAGATAACGGCGATCGCGCGGGGGCGCGGAAGCGCGGCGCCCAATGCCGCCCAGGCTCTGCTGAATTTCGTGTCGGTGATAGCGTTCATGGGGCTGCCGTGGCCGACATAGACCGCCGGCATGCGCGTATGGCTAGTGGTCATGCATCCCTTCCTGTGGGGCCGACCTTGTAGGAGGGCCAGACCGATGATAAACATCGGTCCAACAATTAATGTCGGCGCCGCTCACCTCTGTCACCTCTTGATTCTCCATCGTCATATAAGTATACAGCGCGCTGCGCCGGGCGCAATGGCCGCAAAGGAATCTGACGGCCGGCAGCGGATTGGTGCACCGGGGGATTTGATCGTGTCAACATGTTTGGCATTGGTCGCCGCTGCCGTGCTTGCTACGGCTGCGCCGGCCCCGGCGGCGAGCCCTACTGCGGCGGTTTCCACCGGCCCTCAAGCCGTGCAATACGTGCAAGTGCAATATCGCAACGTGCTCAAGACTGACGCAGGGCAGCCGGCCGTCAATCCCGTCAAGTCGCTCTTCCATTCGTTTCTTTCTAGCGTTCTGCATAATGTGCTGTCCAGCTTGAACCCCATAGCCGGATTTATCGCCGATAAAATCACGAACAGCCTGCAGAAGAAATCGCTTCCCCCTCCGCCCGACTTGCATGCGAAACCGAACGTCGATATCGTCGCCGAGTTCGAAGCGACGACGACGATAGCGCCCGCTCGCACGCGAACGGACATCGACAATATTTCAACGATCGTCCAGTGCGACAAGCAGCGGATCATCGTCGCCGACAACGATGCCAAGGTCTACACCACACAATCGTTCGACGATATGCTCAAGGACGCCGACGCAAGCGACGACGGCCCGGCCGTTGCCGACGACCCCAGCCAACAGACTATCGTCGCACAGCCGGACGATGGGACCGAGACGATCGCCGGGTTGTTATCCCGGCACGAACTCATCTCTGCGCCGGGGTCGATGTTCGGAACAGCGGTAACCGATCTTTGGTTCGCCGACGTGCCCATGCCGGATACATGCTCGACCGGGCCGCGGATGCCGGGAGTTGCAAATGCGCCGCAGGCGACGAGCAGCGCCGGAATCGTGCGCATTCCGTTGCGCAGCGTTCAATGGAGTGAGATGGACCTCACGGCGCCGCCTACTTCTGCGCCGCCGAGTTCTGCGCCGCCGCCGGGCGCGCCGGCTTCGCAGGCACCGTATCGGGATACTGTGCTGGACACTCCCGGCCTCGCGTGGGTCGAGACCACGTCGTTTACCCGGCTGCCGTATGACGCGTCATTCTTCGACGTGCCCGCCGGCTACGCGCTCGCAACGCCCGAACCGAGCCCGCCGCCTAACTAGCGTGCGCGAATCGGGAGGGCGACAAGAACCCGATGTCGAGCCGCGATGCCCCGTCGAGCAAGAGCTCCGCCACGATCTCGCCGACGACGGGCGCGAACTTGAATCCGTGTCCGGAAAAACCTCCGGCGACCACGATGCCCTCATCGGCAGGATGACGGCCGATCGCGAAATGCTCGTCGGGCGTGAGTGCGTACATACATGCTTTTGCGCTTCGGAAGGTCTGGCTTGCTCCGGGCAGCCACTCTTCAAGGGCGGTTTGGATAGGGATTATATCAGCTTCCGAGATCCCGCGTTCCAATTCGTCCGGTTTGGTGTAGACGCCGCGCGAATGAAACGCCGCCTTGACGCCGTCGCCAAAATCCGGCATTCCATAGATCACGTTTGGAAGGCCTTCACGGTCCAGCAGGAACGCGGGGCAACGATCCGCCGTGAATTGTGCGGTTCGAGGCGCGAACCATGCCTGCACGTTGCGCTGTACTTTGAGCGGAATGCCGGTCTGCGCGGCGATGCTCTCGAACCACGGTCCGACCGATAACACGAGGTGCTCTGCCTCGACGAAGGAGCCGTCATCGAGCGCGACTCGAAGCGTGCGAGGCCCGGTCCGATGCCAATCGGTCACGCGCACGCCGAATCGCATCTGCGCGCCGGCATCCGCCGCCGACTCGAGTAGAGCATGAACCGCACGTTCCGGAAAGATGATGCCGCCTTCACGCTCGAAGATCCCCACTTCGTCCGTGCGCGGACGGGCGATCGGATAGCGGCGGATGATGTCGGCGGAGGTGAGATATTCGACAGGAAGATGATGCCGTTCCGCGCTTCTGCGCGATCCTGCGATGACGTTGGTGGACTCCTTGCCCGCGAGCAGCAACCCGGTTATCGTCATGAGATGTTTGCCGGTGCGCGCCTCGAGGTCGCGCCACAACTCGTAGGATCGAAGGACGAGCGGCACGTATGCGACGTGTTCGAAGTAGGCTTGCCGGATCAATCGCGTTTTTCCGTGCGAAGCCCCTTGATCGTGGACCGGCCAGAATCGTTCGAGCCCCAGCACGCGCATGCCGCGACGCGCGCAGTTCGAGACGATGGAGCTGCCCATCACGCCGAGCCCGACCACGATCGCGTCGTAGCTCACGAGCGCTGTCCGCCGTCGGCCGTTTCGCGAAAGCGCGAAGCTTGCATGAGAAGCGAGCGCACATCGTCGTCGCCGACTTGCGCGAACGAGTCGTACCAGTTTCCGACGCTGACGAACGATGCCGGGCAGTCGACGCACACGAAGTCGTCGACGAGCTCGCGAATGGAATCCGCCGCCTCGCGCGCCGCGACCGGCACTGCGACGACGACGCGCGCCGGGTTCTGATTGCGAACGCATGCGATAGCGGCGCGCATGCTCGCGCCCGTCGCAAGGCCGTCATCCGCGAGGACGACGATCGCGCCGACGACGTCGATCGCGTGACGATCCTCTCGAAGCGCGCGGATCCGGCCCGGCAGTTGCGCCCGCGCTTCGGCAAGCGCGGCGTCGATGACGTTTTGCGAAATGCCGAGCCGCTGGACCAGCTCGTCGTTGACGACGTGTGAGCCGTCCGCGGCGACGGCGCCGAGAGCGAGCTCCGGATGCCGCGCAAGCGCGAGCTTGAGGACGACGATGAAGTCCAGCGGTGCGTGCAAAGCTTTGGCGATCTCGAATGCGACCGGTACGCCACCGCGCGGCAACCCGAACACGACCACATCATCACGCGATGAATAGCGGCCGAGGAGCTGCGCGAGCGATCGCCCGGCTTGCGCCCGGTCTTGGAATCCGCTCCGTGGTTGGCCAGGACTTGCGTTCATCGGGCCCTTTCGCGGTAGGCCGCCGGCCTCAAATTCGTGAACTGATTCACCAACGCCCTCGTAGTTCAGCGGATTAGAACGTCGCGCTTCGAACGCGAAAGTCGGGGGTTCGATTCCCTCCGAGGGCACCATGACTGATCTCATGCGTTCGGCGTTGCTTGCGGCGGCGGGCAATCGCGGCCTGCAACGGTTCGTCACCAAGCACGGGCGGCGGTTCGGCGCAGGCCGGTTTGTCGCCGGCGAAACGCTCGACGAATTCATGACCGTGGTCCAGTCGTGCAACGTGCGCGGTTTTCGCGTCGCCGCTGGATTATTGGGCGAAGACGTGCGCAGCGTCGCCGGCGCACAATCGGTGGCGCAAGAGTACCGGATCATCTTGGATCGTTTCTCGCAAGCCCGCGCAAGCGCGAACGTCGCTTTGAAGCTCACCCATCTCGGATTGGATGTGGACAACGAGCTCGCTTTTGCAAACGTAGCCTCGGTCGCCGCAAGAGCAGCACAGTTAGGCAATTTCGTGCGCATCGACATGGAGCAATCGAGCCACACCGGTGCGACGATCGAGATCTACCGCAGGCTCAGAACGCTCGGCGTCGACAATGTCGGCACGGTGCTTCAAGCATATCTGTACCGTTCGGAAGCCGACTTGCGCGCGCTCTTGCCGTTGAAGCCGAATCTCAGGCTTGTGAAAGGAGCTTATTTGGAGCCTCCGGCCATCGCCTATCCGAAGAAGCGCGATGTCGACCGCAATTATAGCCGCCTCATCGAGCTGTCGTTGAAGGAAGGCGGCTACACCGCGATCGCCACGCACGATGAAGCGATCATCGAGCGCAGCCTCGACTTCATCCAAAGGAATTCGATCCTCGACGGGTCGTATGAATTTCAGATGCTCTACGGCGTCCGGCCGCGGCTGCAGCAGTCGATGATCGAGCGGAGATATCCGGTTCGCATCGCGGTTCCTTTCGGCTCCGAGTGGTATCCGTACCTGATGCGGCGGCTCGCCGAGCGTCCGGCTAATCTCTTCTTCTTCGTCTCGTCGGTCTGGCGCGGATGACCGGCCACCTGACGTCGGGCGTGGTCTGCGCCACGTTGACGCCGCTCGACGATAACGGCGAGCCATGCATA